>CACZSJ010000059.1 GCA_902783825.1 Oscillospiraceae bacterium
GCCTCCAGCGCCTTTTCCGCGGCCGAGGCGGTCATAATGCCTTTGATCACAAAAGGCTTTTTGGTATGCGCTTTCAACAGACGCAGATCCTCCACGGTCTTGGAGCCCGGCCCCTGGTCGGAGGAGATGCGCTTCCAGTGACCGAGACCCGCGCTGTCCACCACCACAGCCACAGCCAGGGCGCCGGTAGGCTCGATCCGGGCCAGGTTTTCCAGAATCGTTTCGTTGGGCAGGGGATTGAGCACGGGGATCACCGATGCGCCATGCTTTTCCATGGAGGCCAGCGCGCCGGGCACCGTGGCCGGCGCCAGGCCATCGCCGAAACAGGCGATGATGCCTCTGTGTGCGGCAGCTTCCATGACGCCGTCGTTGAAGGCCACGGTCACGTCCTCATCGCTGTACTGGAGCATGGTACCGATGGGGCCGGTGAGCAGGGGAAGGCTGAACTCCCGGCCGAAGAGCCGAAAGGACGTATCCACAGGGCTGTCGGGGGCAAAGGTATCGATGTTCAGCTTGTACTTGCGCCAGGCTTGCCAGTTGATATGGGCGCCGCCGCCTTTGGAGCCGGGGCCGGGCATGGCGGCGCCGCAAGCCACACCGTTGCATTCGGGGCAAGCCTTGCAGTTTTTGATGGTCTTGCGGGCGTTTTGCAGCACTTCCGAATAGGTCATGGTCGCTGCCTCCTGTATTCATAGAATGGATTTAGTATACCATGGGCGAGTCAAAAGGAAAAGCGGGAACGGTAAAAAACCGTTCCCGCGGAGACCATTTCAGAATTCCCGCTTGTCGTACCAACGCATGGACAGCCACCAGGAGCCCAGGAAAAGCAGCACACTGACTGCCAGCGTTGCCAGCAGAAAGCCCAGAGGTCCGCTGGTGGCGGGAATATCAGCCATGCTTTTGCCGGTCAGCATGGTGACAAACAGAAGAAGGACAGCGAACAGGCCGAAGTACGCCAGGCGTCCCCGCTCCGGACCCAGGCGAAAGAGGAGGGGAAGCATGAGAGCCGGGCTTACCAGAGCCAGTATGACCATGAAGCTCAACATCTCGAGGAATTCACCGGTCTGGCCCTGTGAGATCAGACGAATTCCGTGGATCAAGGCCAGCAGAAGCAGCATTCCCACGCTGTACAGCAGCGTAAGCAGATACTTCTCCGTGACCTGCTGGCGGCGGGTCAAAGGCGTCGCGTCGCAATAGACGTTCCAGCGAAAGCGCTCGTCATAGCTCAACAAACTGACTGGCAGTATACCGGCCATCAACAAGGGATAGAAAATGAAAAACAGGCTTGCTTGGGAAAGGACGGATACCGCGACGAAAATAAGCGACATCAGCAAAAATATTTTGCTGTAAGCCCAGGTCATGTACAGATCTTTTTTCAAAAGCCCTTTCATTTGTCTACCTCCTTGATCATGGTCACAAACAGATCCTCCAGCCCCACCGGGATCACTGCCAGATCCTCCGGGGCCTGTTCCCGGCGGATCAGGGCTGTCACGCCGAAGAGACTGTCCTGGGTGCCAGCCACCGCCGTCACCGGCAGGCTTTCCAGCTGCTCCCGGGTGCACAGCACCAGACCGTATTCCTCCAGCAGCTTATCCTTTTCCTTGCACAGCAACAGCTCGCCCTTGTGAAGGAAGGCTACATAGTCGCAGAGCTTTTCCAAATCGCTGACGATGTGCGAGGAGATGAGCACCGAATGCTCCTCATCCCGGGTAAACTCCGAAAACAGCTCCACCACCTCGTCCCGCACCACCGGATCCAGCCCCGAGGTGGGCTCATCCAGAATCAGGAGCTTCGCCTTATGGGCCATGGCCACCGCAATGGACAGCTTCATTTTCATGCCCCGGGAGAAGTCCTTGAACTTTTTGTCCCTGGGAAGATCCAGCTTATCCAGCAGCGCCCCGTATTCCGCCGCGTCCCAGTTCTGGTAGATGTCGGCCATGATGCTTCCCACCTGTGTGGCTGTGAGACAGTCGGGAAAAGCAGGCTCGTCCAGAACCACGCCCACATCCTCCCGAACCGGGGCAAAGCTCTCGTCCACCGGATGCTCCAGCACGGTGATGCTGCCCTCGTCGGGCTTGGTCATGCCCAGCAGCATCTTGATGGTGGTGCTTTTGCCGGCGCCGTTTTCTCCGATCAAGCCCAGGATGCAGCCCTTGGGCAGGGCCAGATCCACCGACAGGGAAAAGCCGGGATAATTCTTTCTGACTTGCTTGAGTTCAAATGCGTTCATCACTCTTGTCCTCCATCAGATCATACATCTCACTCAGGTCTTGCTTGCTCAGCCCGCAGGGATCGGCCAGGCGTCGGATGGCCAGCAGGTGTTCCTCAATCTGCCGCAGATGCTCTTCCCGAAGCAGCGCCGGGTTCCGCTCGGCCACGAAGCTTCCCTTGCCGGGAAGCGTATAGATGAGTCCGCTGCTTTCCAGCTCCTCATAGGCTCGCTTGGTGGTGATCACGCTGATGCGCAGATCCTTGGCCAGGCCCCGGATCGAGGGCAGCGCCATGTCCTTCTCCAGCGTCCCACTGAGAATTTGTCGGCGCAGCTGACTGCAGATTTGCGCGTAGATGGGCTGACCGCTTCGTTTGTCGATTAGAATCGTCATGCTGTCACCTCACATACTGTGTATGTACAATATACACGGTATATACGCAGCTGTCAAGTGTTTTTATCAAAAAATTTTTGTTTTGCTTGACAAGAGCGGGAAAGCTGGTATAATGCGACATGCACAATTGAACACCTTATCAAGAGTGGTGGAGGGAACGGCCCTGTGAAGCCCGGCAACCTGCGTCATGCGCAAGGTGCCAAATCCGGCGGTGAGACGAAAGATGAGGCTTGCAGCATGCATTTTTTACGCGCCCTGTCGGAATCAGGGCGCGTTTCGTTTTGTTGAAAACATATTATGCATACAGGAGGAAAGACTATGAGCCATTATTTGTTTACGTCCGAGTCTGTTACCGAGGGACATCCCGACAAAATCTGCGATCAGATTTCCGATGCGGTGCTGGATGCCATTCTGGAGCTGGATCCCAACGGCCGTGTAGCCTGTGAGACCACGGCCTCCACGGGTCTGATCCATATCATGGGCGAGATCAGCACAGATTGCTATGTGGATATCCCCCGCATTACCCGGCGCGTGATCCGGCAGATCGGCTACGACCGGGCCAAGTATGGCTTTGACTGCGACACCTGCGGCATCATCGTCAACATCGACGAGCAGTCCGGAGATATCGCCCTGGGCACCAACGATGAGGTGGGCGGAGCCGGCGATCAAGGGATGATGTTCGGTTACGCCTGCGACGAGACGCCGGAGAAGATGCCCCTGGCCATTTCCTTAGCCCACAAGCTTGCCAAGCGGCTGACGGCCGTGCGCAAGGAGGGCTTGGTGGACTATCTGCGCCCCGATGGCAAGACCCAGGTTACCGTGGAGTACGATGAAAACCGCCGGCCTGTCCGAGTGGATACCATCGTTATTTCCACCCAGCACGGTCCCGAGGCAAGCCTGGAGCAGATTCGCAGGGACATGATCGAGCTGGTGGTCAAGCCCACGGTGCCCGCAGAGCTGCTGGACGAAAAGACGAGATATTACGTAAATCCAACCGGGCGCTTTGTCGTTGGCGGACCCCAGGGAGATTCCGGACTCACCGGCCGCAAGATCATTGTGGATACCTATGGCGGCAGCGCCCCGCACGGCGGCGGCGCCTTCTCCGGAAAGGATCCCACCAAGGTGGATCGCAGCGCCGCCTACGCTGCCCGCTGGGCGGCCAAGAATGTGGTGGCCGCCGGCTTGGCCAAGCGTTGTCAGATCCAGCTTGCCTATGCCATCGGCGTAGCCCAGCCGGTGTCCGTGCTGGTGGAGACCTTTGGTACCGGCACCGTGTCGGACGAGACGCTGGGACACGCGGTGCGGCAGGTTTTTGACTTTACGCCCCGGGGGATCATTCAGGAGCTGGATCTGCGCAAGCCCATTTACCAGCAGTTGGCTGCCTACGGCCATATGGGTCGGGAGGACCTGGGGGTGCGCTGGGAGAAAACCGACAAGGTGGAGCAGCTTTTGGCCGCGGTGAAGGCCGTCGGCTGAGTGTGCTGCGCGAAGAAAATAGATCATGGAGCCCGCCGCTCTCTGTTGGGAGCGGCGGGCTTGTTCAGCTTTCCGGCGCCTGGCCTGGGCGGGCGGTTTTCCATTGACAGATGACGGACGCTCCCCTACAATAGAGGCAGAATAAAGGGCGCGCTGAGAGCGGCGCGGAGAAGGAGGGCGTGGGCGTCATGATCAGCCTGTGCAACGATTGGGAATTTACCCGGCAATGGTCAGAAGGCTTTCTGCAGGGCAGGGGCGTGGGAGAAAGCGTCCGTCTGCCGCACACGGTGCGGGAGACGCCTTTGCACTATGCGGCGCCTGAGGACTACGAAATGCTCTGCGGCTATCGGAGAAAGCTGGACATTTCGGAAAAGCTCCGGGGCAAGCGGCTGTTTCTCCAGTTTGACGGGGCGGCCCATATCGCCCGGGTCTACTGCAACGGACAGCTTTGCGCCGAGCATCGCTGCGGCTATACCGCTTTTCGGGTGGAGCTTACCCAGCTGGTTCGGTATGGGGGCGAAAATCTGCTGGCGGTAGAGCTGGATTGCAGCGAAAATCCGGCAATTCCGCCCTTTGGCTTTGTGATCGACTATCTGACCTACGGCGGCCTGTATCGGGAGGTCTGGCTGGACATCCGGGAGCAGAGCTATTTGGAGGACGTGTATGTGACGACGCCGGGGCTGGATCGTCTGGAGGCCCGGGTGCGCGTGGCAGGGGAGTATGAGCGCCTGCGCCTGCGTCTCTGGGACGGAGACAAGCTGCTGGCGGAAGAGACCGGGCGGGAGCGTTTCAACTTCCGAGTGCGGGAAGCGCGCCCCTGGACGCCGGAGATACCGTCGCTGTTTCGCTGCACGGTAGAGCTGCTGGCTGCCGATGGACGTGTGCTGGACTGCTGGGAGCGGAAGATCGGGTTTCGGACGGTCTGGTTTCAAGAGGACGGCTTCTATCTCAACGGGGTACGCACATTTCTCCGGGGCCTGAACCGGCATCAGAGCTGGCCCTATCTGGGCTATGCGGCGCCGGCTCATCTTCAGTGGGAAGATGCGCGCATCCTGAAAGAGGAGCTGTGCTGCAACACTGTGCGTACCTCTCACTATCCCCAAAGTCAGCATTTTCTGGACGCCTGCGATGAGCTGGGCCTGCTGGTCTTTACGGAGATCCCCGGCTGGCAGTATTTGGGGCAGGAGCCGGCCTGGCGGGAGCAGGCGGTGGAAAACACCCGGGAGATGGTGCTGCAATACCGCAATCATCCCAGCGTGATTCTCTGGGGCGTTCGTATCAACGAGAGCCAGGATGACGACGACCTGTACCGACGCACCAACGCCGTGGCCAGGGAGCTGGATCCCAGCCGCCCGACCTCCGGCGTGCGCTATATCGAGAAGAGCAGCCTGCTGGAGGACGTCTACGCGTACAACGATTTTTCCCACAGCGGCGAGAATCCCGGCGCCATGCCCAAGAGCAAGGTTACGCCGGATATGGATAAAGCCCTGCTGATTTCCGAGTGCAACGGCCACATGTATCCCACCAAATCCTTTGATCCCTGGGAAAAGCGGCAGGAGCATGCCCTGCGTCACGCCCGTGTGCTGGATGCGGCCATGGCTTCTGGGGAGCATGCCGGTTGTCTGGGCTGGTGTATGTTTGACTATCCCACCCACAAGGATTTCGGATCGGGAGACCGCGTGTGCTATCACGGTGTGATGGATGCCTTCCGCAATCCCAAGCTGGCCGCCGCAGTTTATGCCAGCCAGGGAGAGGAGCGGCCGGTTCTGGAGCTGGGCTCGCCCATGGATATCGGAGATTATCCCGCCGGCAACATCGGCAGCATCTATGTGTTTACCAATACTGATGATGTGGCGCTATACAAAAACGACCAGTTTGTGGCCTCTTTTACGCCGCGGGACTGGAAGGGCCTCAAGCACGGCCCCATCTGCATCGATGATACCATCGGTTGCCTGCTGGAAACCGAAGAGGGCTTCGGCGGCAGCAAGGCCAGACTGCTAAAGGACGCGCTGAACGCGGCGGGCAGGTACGGACTGGCGGCGATGCCGGCGGCGGAGAAGCTAAAAATGCTCTATTGCATGGCGCGTTTCGGCATGCGTATGGCGGACGGCGTGGCACTGTACGGCAAGTACGTGGGCAATTGGGGCGGCGAAGCGACCCGCTGGCGCGTGGAAGGCCGAAAAAACGGACAAACTGTCATTTCCCAGACCCGCTGTCCGGGCAGGGAACTGCATCTGGAGCTGCGTCCCAGCCAGACAGTGCTGACCGAAGGTGCCAGCTACGATATGGCGGCGGTGCGGATCCGGATTTTGGATGAGCAGGGAAATCTGGCGCCCTATGCGCAGCTGCCCCTGCAATTGGAGGTCAGCGGCCCTGTAGAGCTGGTCGGTCCGTCCCTGGTCACCGCCGAGGGCGGAATGTGCGGCTGCTATCTGCGCAGCGTGGGGCAGACCGGAACAGCCTGCTTCCGGGTGAGCGCCGCCCAGGCCGGCACGGTCAGTCTGGAGCTGCAGGTGAGAAAGGAGAAGGCCTAATGGAGAGATTGGACTATCGGATCGAACTGCGCGGGCAGGCACCCATTGTGGGGAGCTGTCCCCTGCGCGGCGGACGGGTGACGGTGGCGCCGGAGCTGCCGGAAGGCGTGCTGGAGTCCGTCAGCGCCACCATGCATGTGGATCTATCCCCGGGGGAAAAGATTTTCATGAACGGTTATCAGACCTGGACCTACTGCCCGGAGTACGATCGGGACGGGCATACCCGGCGGATGGGTCCATTGCCGCGCCGGGTGATCGAGCATTTTGGCCTGGAACGTTACGGGGACTACCTTTTCGTGGACTATCCCGAAAAAAGCGGCATCACCCACGGAGAGAGCTATTGCTATTTCCGCAAGGGAGAGAGATTTCGCTTAATCGCCTCTCTGGACGAGCGCCCCGGTTATACGATCTTCCGCTACGACAGCGGCAGCCGGGAGCTGCGCATCTGGCGAGACTGTGCGGGGCTGCGCTGCGGCGGGATTTTCCACGCCTTTGATCTGTTTTTTGCCCAAGGCGAGGAAAACGCGGTGTTTGACGCCTGGTTTGCAGAAATGGGCGTGCGTTGCCGCACACAGGAAAAGATTGCCGGCTATTCCAGCTGGTATAACCGCTATGAGAACATCAGTGAGCAGAGCATTCTGGCAGATCTGGAGGGCTGCGCGCCTCAGCTGCAGCCGGGAGACCTGTTCCAGATTGACGATGGATGGGAAGTGGCTGTGGGCGATTGGATGGCGCCGGATGAGAAAAAATTTCCCGGCGGCATGAAGGCTGCCGCACAGGCGATTCACGAGCGGGGATTGCGCGCCGGACTGTGGCTGGCGCCCTTCGTGGCGGAGAAGGATTCCGCTCTTTTCCGTCAGCATCCGGACTGGCTGTTGTATGCGGATGGAAAGCCCTGGTTCAGTGGCTGCAACTGGAGCGGGTTCTACTCCCTGGACATCGACAAACCGTCGGTGCAGGATTATTTGCGGCGGGTGTTCGACCAGGTGTTTCAGGACTGGGGCTATGATCTGGTGAAATTGGATTTTCTCTACGGTGCAGCGCCCTTCGGCAATGAAAACGAGAGTCGTGCCGGGCGGATGATTCGCGCCATGGAGTTGTTGCGGCAGTGGTGTGGCGACAAACTGATTCTGGGCTGCGGCGTGCCGGTGATGCCGGCCTTTGGCCTGGTGGATTACTGCCGGGTCAGCTGTGACGTAGGGCTGGATTGGGACGACAAGCCCCACATGCGCCTGATTCATCGGGAGCGTGTTTCAACACGACAGGCCATTGGAAACAGTATCTTTCGCCGTCAGCTCAACGGCCGAGCCTGGCTAAGCGACCCGGACGTGTTCTTCCTGCGGGAAGGAAATCTCCGGCTCAGTGAAGAACAGAAGCATGTTTTGGCCACGGTCAACAGCCTGTTCGGCGGGGTTTTGCTGCACTCGGATGATATGTCCGGCTACGACCATGTGGCGCGGGAGCAATATGCGCAGCTGCTGCGCAACCGGGAAGCGGACAAGATCCGGGTTCACGCTGACGGAAAGCTGGCGATCAGCTATCAGCTGGATGGTGTGGAGTACTACCTCAAAGTGGAGTGAGAAAAAACAGAACAAGCCGCCGGGCAAGAACTGAGCTCTGCCCGGCGGCTGTTTTTTTGGAAATTTGCCTCGTTTGCCGCTTGCAGGAGGACGGCTTCTGTGGTAAACTGTCGACAGATGCCGAAACGCATGTTGACGAGACCATCGCGGGCGGGGAAATACCCCGCTGTCCTTGTCTCTATCGAGGAAAAATTGGGATAGGACTGGTGAGCAGGGCGCTCGCCAGGGAGGGATGTTATGATCACCTGTACGCAAATACGTTCCATCAAGACCTTGTGTCGCCTAAAGAACTATCTGCTGCTGGAGCTGGAAACGACCGGGAACGATCCGGAGTTGGACAGCATCATTGAGCTGGGGATGGTGCGTGTTTCGGAGGGTGAAGTCGTCAATCGTGCCAGCACACGCATCAATCCGGAGACGCCGATTCCCCAGGAAGTGACGGAGCGCACCGGAATCTGGGACGCCGATGTGGTGAACGCGCCCAGCTACAGTCAGATTGCCCCCAGCATTGCCGACCTGCTTTTCGGTGAGGTGGTGGTGGCCGATCCTCTGCATATTGGGTTTATCCGCACTCTTTTGGAAGAAGGAAAGCTTTCCGGCGAGCTGCGCACGGTGGATCTGGAATCCTTCGCGGCGGAGCTGGCGCCGGAACTGCCGGAGAAGGATCTGCCTTCTTTGGCGGCGTATTTCGGGCTTAGCCGAGGCGAAGGGCCTCGGGTCCTGGCGGACTCGGTGCTGCGTTACAAGCTGCTGCAGCGATGCCGGACGTACTGGGAGGCAGAGGAAGACCAACTGGAGAACAAGGGGAGAAAGGGACTGCGTCTCTTTGCCGGGATTGGGACTTCGGCTGCCAAACGGGGGGAGACGCCGGTAAAGGCAAAGCCCCTGAACAACCGGGAAATCGTGGAAAGCGTGGCGTCGGTGGTCTGCCTGTTGGCGTCCCTGGTTTTGCTTCCGTCCCTGTCCTGCTTCCTGCTGCTGCTGGCAGCGGCGGTGATTTGTCCGTTTCGTCCCCTGCGCCGCTGGCTGCGTCGGCAGAACATACGGGATTGGATGTACGCGGCCTTGTGTGTGCTGCTGGTTGTGGGGGCGCTGTTGCTCAAGCCGACGGCGGGCGAGCGCAAGAAAGCCGCAGATACGGCGGGGACACCGCCTCCCTATATCCTGCTGACATGGAATGAGCCGGGGGTTTACGGGCAGGAGCTGCCTGTGGATCCGGAGGGCGACCCGGAA
>CACZSJ010000060.1 GCA_902783825.1 Oscillospiraceae bacterium
CGCACCCAGGCTGTCAGCGACATCAGCCGGATGATGAAGATCATGGCCAAGGAGCTGAACGTGCCGGTGCTGTGCCTGTCCCAGCTGTCCCGCGCCAGCGAGACCAGACAGGAGAAACGACCCATGCTGTCCGACCTGCGGGAATCCGGCGCCATCGAGCAGGACGCGGACGTGGTCATTGGCCTGTATCGGGAGGGCTCTTACGACAAGGAAAGCGAGAACCCCAATCTGGCGGAGGCCATCGTGCTGAAAAACCGCAAGGGCGCCACGGGCACCGTGGAATTGGCCTGGCTTCCGGAATACACCTCTTTCCAGTCGGTGGATCGGCGGCATGACCATGACGCCTGACTGGGGCCTGCTGCCCGAGGGCAGCAGCGTGCTGTGCGCGGTTTCCGGCGGGGCGGATTCCATGTGTCTGCTGCATCTGCTGTGGAAGCAGCGGCAGGAACGGGGGCTGCGAATCGTGGCCGCCCATTTCGAACACGGCTTGCGAGGGGAGGAGTCTCTTCGGGACGCCGCCTTCGTGGAGGACTGGTGCCGGGAGCAGGGAATCCCCTGTGTGATGGAGCATGGCGACGTGAAGGCCTTTGCGGCGGCCCGCGGGCTGGGTATAGAAGAGGCGGCCAGAGAGCTGCGCTATGCCTTTTTGCTTCGGCAGGCGGAGGCGCTGGCCTGCACGCGCATCGCCACGGCCCATAACGCCGATGACAATGCCGAGACGTTGCTGCTGCATCTTTGCCGAGGCAGCGGCAGCGCGGGTCTTGGCGGCATTCCGCCCCAGCGGGGACAGATTGTCCGACCGCTGCTGGGCTGTACCCGCGGGGAAATCGAGGACTATCTGAGAGAAAACGCCGTCCCCCATGTGGAGGACGGCAGCAACCAGCGGGACGATTGCGCCCGCAATCTGCTGCGCCACCGGGTAACGCCGGAGCTGCGCCGCCTCAACCCCGCTTTTGCGGCGGCGGCAGGCAGAACGGCGGCGCTGCTGCGCCGGGACGAGGACTGTCTTTCCCAGCAGGCGGCGGCCTTTTTGCAGACGCATTACGATGGGGAGAGCCTGCCGCTGGCGGAATTGGCAGCGCTGCATCCGGCCATCGCGTCCCGGGCGCTGCGGCGTCTTTGTCCCGGACTGGAACTGGGACATGTGGAGACGGCGCTGGCGCTGTGCCGGGGAAATGAGCTGGCGTATCTGGATCTGCCGGGGCTGCGGCTGCGTCGGGATCGAGGGCGACTCTGGTTTAGCGACGACGACGCAGAGCCTATCCCGGAGCGTGTCTTGCTCCCGGGGGTGCCCTTGCCGGTGCCGGAGGCGGGGCTTTGCCTTCTGGCCACACCGGGAGAATATGGGCAAGAAATTCACGACTTGTTTAAAACTTACAACTTCAAAAATGCAAATATATGTGGTAAGATAAGCTGCACCGGCCGTCGGCCGGGCGACCGGCTGCGTGTCGCGGGGCGGGGCTGCACCAAGAGCCTGAAGGCTCTGTTTAACGAAGCGGACATGACCCAGGCACAGCGAGATCGAACGCTGGTGCTGCGGGACGAGGAGGGAATCCTGGCGGTTCACGGTCTGGCCGTGGCGGAGCGGACGCTTCCTCAGCCGGGAGATCCGGTGCTGCGGGTTCGGATCGAGACCATAGACTAACAAGGAGACAGGGTATGGAGAAAGCGATTGAGCGCGTGTTGGTTCGCCAGGAGGAAATTCAGGCGGCCGTTTCGGAAATGGGGGCGAAAATTTCCCGGGACTACGCCGGAAAGGACCCGGTCTTTGTGGGAGTTCTGAAGGGCTGCTTCGTGTTTATGGCGGATCTGATGCGCCATGTGACCATCGACTGTTCCATGGACTTCATGGCGGTGTCTTCCTACAGCGGCACCAATTCCACGGGCGCGGTCAGCATCAACAAGGACTTGAGCGAAAGCATTGACGGACGGCACATCATTCTGGTGGAGGACATTCTGGACTCCGGGGTGACCCTCAACTATTTGAAAAACTATTTGCAGGTTCGCGAGCCTGCTTCCATCGCGGTGGCGACGCTGCTGGACAAGCCGGCCAGACGCAAGGCGGACATCCACGCAGACTATTCCTGCTTTGAAATCCCGGACGCCTTTGTGGTGGGCTACGGGCTGGATTACAATGAGCGTTACCGGAATCTGCCCTATATTGGGATTCTGAAACCGGAAATTTATTCCTGAGCGAGAAAAAAGAAACAAAACCGGGGCCCGGAGATGGGACTTCGGCTTTGAAAGGGATGTGAACTGTATTTGAAACCCCAAAAGAACCGCGCAAGAGATCTGGGCTTTTATGTTTTGCTGCTGGTCATCATGGTGGCGGTGATTTTCACCATGACCAAGGACGGCAGCGGCAAGGAGATCGAAAGCTATTCCCAGCTGGTGGATCTGTTCAAGGAAGAGAAGGTCCAGTCTTTTAAAACCGAGGGCAACACCATTCTCCTGCGCGTGCGCACGGAGGATGCGGAAAATCCCACGGAAGAGATGACGTACGATTTGTACAGCTTCTCCCTGTTCTATGAGGACTTCGGAGAGCTGATCTGGAAGCAGTACGAGGCGGGCGTGATCGAGGAATACGATTACGACGAAGGCTTCGTAGTGCCCTGGTGGGCCAGCATCCTGCCCTATTTGCTGCTGATGGGCGGCGCCATGGTGCTGTGGTATGTGATGATGAATCGCATGGGCGGCGGCGCCGGCGGCGTGGCCCGGTTCAGCAAGGCCCGTACCCGCCTGGGCAGCGAGGAGAAGAACAAGAAAACCTTTGCCGACGTTGCCGGCTGCGACGAGGAAAAGGAAGAGCTGGCCGAAATCGTGGACTTTTTGAAGGATCCCAAGTCCTACACGGCCATGGGCGCCCGGATTCCCAAGGGCGTGCTGCTGGTAGGCCCTCCGGGCACCGGCAAGACCCTGCTGGCCAAAGCCGTGGCAGGCGAGGCAGGCGTTCAGTTTCTGTCCATCTCCGGCTCGGACTTTGTGGAGCTGTATGTGGGCGTGGGCGCCGGTCGTGTCCGCGACCTGTTTGAGCAGGCCAAAAAGGTGGCCCCGGCCATCATCTTCATCGACGAGATCGACGCGGTGGGCCGGCAAAGAGGAAGCGGCCTGGGCGGCGGACATGACGAGAGAGAGCAGACGCTCAACCAGCTGCTGGTGGAGATGGACGGCTTCGGCAGCAACGAAGGCGTTATCGTCATGGCGGCAACCAACCGGGCGGATATCCTGGACAACGCCCTGCTGCGTCCCGGCCGTTTTGACCG
>CACZSJ010000061.1 GCA_902783825.1 Oscillospiraceae bacterium
CTCCGGGTTGGGATTCGTCTCCCAGGACGCGCAGGCGTCGAAGGACACCACCATGTCAACATAGCAGTTCAGCCGCAGAAGGATCTCAGCGTATTTGCGGCGCAGAGGGACGATCCGTGACCGCTGTAGGAAGTAGCGTTCCACGGCAAAGTACTGTCCGGCAGCATCCGCGCCTACCTGCTCTGGCAGAATATCTACGATCCAATACGGGCCTTCCAGCAGAGCGCCCATCATGTCGTCGAATCTGCGCGGATCCATGTCTTCGGTTGAGGCCTCCGACAGCTCTTCGATACGTTGGATATCGGATTTGAACAGGAGCACATCGTCCAGCTGGATGCTTTCTTCTTCCCGGTCAAATTCATAGAGGCCGTAGCCGGAGGGGAAGACCTCCGCGATCCCCGTAAACACGGTCCCGTCCTCTGTCGTAATCCGAACCTGTTTGTTTTGATAGCGATACAGCATATTCGCCCCCGTTTACCAGTCGTGATCCAGAATTGCAGACAGGCCTTCGGCCTCGTCCACCCAGGAAGGATCGTATTCCGTCTTCTTCATCGGCGCACCGCAGGCCGGACAGCTTGGGATAGGCTTTTGGCAGGAAGCCCCGCACGCGGAGCAGATGTACTCATCCGCCCGGAAAAGATGTGTTCGCCGGGTCCAATGGGCTCGTTTCATATGATTGCTCCTATTAATTTGCGCCAACTACGCGCAGTTCCTTTGTTCCCGGATCATACTCTACCACAGTCTATCACGATTTTCAATTCACGAGGAACACAAAGCAAAAAATCTATTGCTTTGGCCTGACCGGTCAGGGAATCTGTAGAAAGTGCTGACATATACGCTCAGCATGAAGTCGATGCGCTTCACCACGCTGGGGCTGGTGGTTGCCTTGCTGCATTATGGGTTTGAAGACTTCTGCCTCTTACTATAAGCGAGCCTTCTGTGGAGCTTATTACTACCAAAAGGTGCCTAAGATTTTTGAAGTATAAAGAAAAAAGGGATCCCGTACGATCTTTTCGATCACGTGGGAGCAACTTTTCGTTGAAATTACAGGGAAAACAGGGGTTTTGTCGCCACCGCGGCATCCTCCGGGGGCTGTTCATAGAAGCTTTACTTGACAGCGGAGGTATTGCGTGGTAAATTGGCACAGGATAAATTGGCCCGGGCGGCTGTGGATTCCCACAGGCGTCCGGCTTTTTTTGAAAGGAAAACCGAAATGGATTATCATGTAATCATTGTGGGCGCCGGCCCCGGCGGAATCTTCACCGCTTACGAACTGATGAAGAATCGGCCTCAGCTGCGGGTGGGCGTATTCGAGCTGGGGCGGGAGCTGTCCCAGCGCAAATGCCCCATCGACGGCAAGAAGGTCAAAGCCTGCGTCAAGTGCCCGGTGTGCAGCATTATGAGCGGCTTTGGCGGCGCGGGCGCCTTTTCTGACGGAAAGTATAACATCACCAATCAGTTTGGCGGCACGCTGTACGAGCATGTGGGCAAGCAGCAGGCCATTGACCTGATGTGCTACGTGGATCAGATCAATCTGAGCCACGGAGGCCAGGGAACCAAGCTCTATTCCACCGCCAATACCCAGATCAAGCGTATGTGCCTGGAAAATGGCCTGCACCTGTTGGATGCGCAGGTGCGCCATCTGGGGACGGATATCAATTACGTGGTCCTGGGCAATCTCTATGAGGAACTGCGGCAGCAAGTGGACTTTCACTTCAACACGGCGGTCAGCGGCATCCGCAAGATTCCCGGAGGCTACGAAGTTCAGACCGCGGCGGGGGCTTACAGCTGTGAAACCTGCGTGGTCTCCGTGGGGCGCAGCGGCAGCAAGTGGATGGAAGGCGTTTGCGAAAGCATGGACATTGCCACCAAGTCCAACCGGGTGGACATCGGCGTGCGCGTGGAGCTGCCGGCGGAGATCTTCGCCCATCTGACCGATGAGCTGTACGAGAGCAAGATTGTCTACCGAACGGAAAAGTTTGAGGACTTGGTGCGAACCTTCTGCATGAACCCCCATGGCGTGGTGGTCAACGAGAACACCAACGGCATCGTCACCGTCAACGGCCACAGCTACGAGGATCCGGCCAAGCACACCGAGAA
>CACZSJ010000062.1 GCA_902783825.1 Oscillospiraceae bacterium
AAAAGTGAATATAACCTTGACTTTTCCAGATTTTGATAGTATATATATACATGTTCGGCGAATATTGCCGATAATTGATATCGTTTTGAGGTGTAAGGATGAATCATACTGGAATACAAAAAATCGTGCTCGCCTATTCCGGCGGCCTGGATACCTCCGTCATCATTCCCTGGCTGAAGGAGAACTACAACAATCCGGAAATCATCGCCGTAGCAGGCAACGTGGGCCAGCAGGACGAGCTGGACGGTCTGGAGGAGAAAGCGCTCCGGACCGGCGCCAGCAAGTTCTACGCCCTGGATCTTTCCGAAGAAATGGTCAACGACGTCATCATCCCCTGCATGCAGGCAGGGGCCAAGTACGAGGGCTATCTTTTGGGCACGGCCTTCGCCCGCCCCATCATTGCCAAAGGGCTGGTGGAGCTTGCGCTGAAGGAAGGCGCCGACGCCATCGCCCACGGCTGCACGGGGAAAGGCAACGATCAGGTTCGCTTCGAGCTGGCCATCAAGCATTTTGCCCCCACCATGAAGATCATCGCCCCCTGGCGCGAGTGGGAGCTCAAGTCCCGGGAGGAGGAAATTGACTACGCGCAGGCGCATCAGATCCCGCTGAAGATCAGCCGCGAGACCAACTACTCCAAGGATAAAAACCTCTGGCATCTGAGCCATGAAGGGCTGGATCTGGAGGATCCCTGGAACGAGCCGCAGTACGAAACGCCCGGCTTCCTGGAGATGTGCGTAAGCCCCATGGACGCCCCGGATGAGCCGGAATACCTGACGCTGGAGTTCGAGCAGGGCGTTCCGGTAATGCTCAACGGCGAGAAGCTCAGTCCTACGGAAATCATCTGGAAGCTCAACGAGCTGGGCGGAAAACACGGCATCGGGCTTCTGGATCTGGTGGAAAACCGCCTTGTGGGAATGAAGTCCCGGGGCCTCTATGAAACCCCGGGCGGCACGATCCTTTACGCCGCGCATGAGGCGCTGGAAAGCATTTGCCTGGACAAGCTGACTGCCCACAAAAAGCAGGAGCTGAGCATCTGCTTCGGAGAGCTGCTGTATAACGGCCTGTGGTTCAGCCCGCTGCGCGAGGCGCTAAGCGCCTTTGTGGCGGAAACCCAAAAACGCGTCACCGGTACCGTGCGCCTCAGGCTCTATAAGGGCAACATCTTCAACGCCGGTCTCAAGAGCCCATGCTCCCTCTATTCCGAGAGCATCGCCAGCTTCGGAGAGAGCGACTACGACCAGGCGCAGGCCGCCGGTTTCATCAATCTCTGGGGTCTGCCCACCACCGTTCAGGCACTCCAGCGTCAGGGAAAGCTGTAAGCATCCGCGGCGCGTCGGAAACCACCGGGAAAGGATCAAGAAGTATGAACAAGCTATGGGCAGGCCGGACCGCGGCAGAGACTGCGCGGCTGGCTGACCTTTTCAACTCCTCCATCGCCGTGGACAGCCGGATGGCCCGGCAGGACATTGCCGGCTCCATGGCTCACGCCGCCATGCTGGGGGCGCAGGGCATCCTCAGCCAGACAGAGGCGGATCAGCTCATCGAAGGGCTGCAGGGCATCCTGGACGATCTGGAGTCTGGCGCCTTGGCCATCGATCCGGATGCTGAGGACATTCACATGTTTGTGGAGCAGGTGCTGACCCAGCGCCTGGGGGACCTGGGCAAAAAGCTCCATACCGCCAGAAGCCGCAACGATCAGGTAGCCCTTGATCTGCGCATGTATCTGCGCGAGGAAATCGACGTGCTCACGGAGCGGACGAAGGTGCTCATCGGCGTAATCTGCGACAAGGCGGAGGCGTACAAGGACGCCATCATGCCCGGCTACACCCATCTGCAGCGGGCCCAGCCCATCAGTTTTGGCCATCAGCTGATGGCCTACGCGATGATGCTGCTGCGGGATCTGGATCGTCTGCGCGACTGCCGGCGGCGTCTGAATCTCTCCCCCATTGGCTGCTGCGCCCTGGCGGGAACCACCTACGACACCGACCGGGAAGGAGAAGCCGCGGCCCTGGGCTTTGCGGGGATTTGTCTCAACTCCATTGACGGCGTCTCGGATCGGGATTTCGCCGTGGAGCTGTGCGCAGCCCTGTCCATCCAGATGATGCACCTGTCCCGCCTCGCTGAGGAGTTGATCCTCTGGTCCAGCTGGGAATTCCAATTCATTGAGCTGCCCGACGCCTACACCACCGGCTCCTCCATCATGCCCCAGAAGAAGAATCCCGACATGGCCGAGCTGGTGCGCGGCAAGACGGGTCGGGTCTACGGGGATCTGATGGCTCTTCTCACGATGCTCAAGGGACTTCCGCTGGCCTACAACAAGGACATGCAGGAAGACAAGGAGGGCGTCTTTGACGCCTGTGACACGGTGAAAATGTGTCTGTCTGTGATGGCGGATATGCTCCCGGGGATGCAGGCCCGGCGCGACAACATGCGCAAGGCCGCCTCAGAGGGCTTCATCAATGCCACCGACTTGGCCGATTATCTGGTCGCCAAAGGGCTTCCCTTCCGCAGCGCCTATCAGATTTCCGGTGCTCTGGTTGCAAAATGCATCCGCGAGGGCAAAACCCTGGAAAGCCTGCGTCTGGAGGAATACCGACAGGCCTCGCCCCTTATCGATGAGGACGTTTATGCCCACATCGACCTGCTTGCCTGTGTGCAGAAGCGCACAAGTGCGGGCGGCACGTCCACAGCCTCGGTGGAAAAGCAGATTGCCGCCGTGCGCCTGCTGCTGGCGCAATAGAACAAAACAGCAAACAAGGCCTCCGGCTCAAGCAAGCCGGGGGCCTTGGTCTTTCGCATATCAGCCGGGCGCCATTTGTCAAGCGTCCCCGAAAAAAGCCCGCAGGCCCTGTACGGCCTGCGGGCTTCATCTTTCTCTTTTACCGCTTCCCGGCAGCGCGGCTATCGCTCGTAGCCTCGCAGGAATTGGCGGGTGCGCTCAGATTGAGGCGCGTGCATCACCTGGCTCGGCGGCCCCATTTCCTCAATCCGGCCATCGTCAATAAACAGCACCTGATCGGATACCGCCTCGGCAAAGCTCATCTCATGGGTCACAATGACCATGGTCATCTTTTCCCGGGCAAGCTGCCGGATCACGTTCAGCACCTCCCCCGTCAGCTCCGGATCCAGGGCGGAGGTAGGCTCATCGAAGAACAGCACCTCCGGCTTGAGGGCCATGGCTCTGGCAATGGCCACCCGTTGCTGCTGTCCGCCGGAAAGCTGATGGGGATAGTGCCTCAGCTTCTCTCCCAGGCCGACCCGCCGCAGAAGCTCTTCACAGTTTTGATCGATCTGCTCGTTCAGCTCCCGACGGCGCGATGGGTAATCGGGAAGCGCCTTGGCCTGAAGCTTCAAGGCCAGAGAGACGTTATCCAGAGCCGTATACTGGGGAAAAAGATTGAAGTTCTGGAATACCAGGCCGAAATGCAGCCGGTTGCGGCGAATCTCCGCCTCTGACAGACTGTGGGGATCCGCTGCGTCAAACAGGGTTTCTCCCTTGACGGCGATTTTACCGCCGCTGGGGATCTCCAGGAAATTCAGGCAGCGCAGCAGGGTGGTTTTGCCGCCGCCGGAGGGGCCGATCACCGAGAGCGTCTCCCCCTCTTCCATGGAAAAGCTGATGCCTCGGAGCACCTGGGTTCGGTCAAAGCTCTTTTTCAAATCGCAGACGTCTAACAATGCCATTGCGTTTCCTCACACTTTAAAGTAGTCCAGCTTTTTTTCGATCCAGCCCAACAGCAGGGTCAGCAGCCCACTGAAGGCCAGATAGTACAGGCCGGTAAAAAACAGCGGCCAGATGATGCCGGAGGATTTGATAAATTTCTCGCCGTTCCAGATGATCTCATACACGGCGATCACACGCACCAGGGAGGTATCCTTCACCAGGGTGATGATCTCGTTTCCCATGGGAGGCACGATCCGCTTGATTACCTGCATCAGCGTAACCCGGAAGAAAATCTGCGAATTGGTCATGCCAAGAACCTGGCCCGCCTCCCGCTGCCCCCGGGGGACGCCCTGGATGCCGCCGCGGAATATCTCGGAAAAGTAGCAGGCATAGTTGAAGATAAACGCCAGACTGGCAGCTGTAAAGCGGCCGGCGGCGCCGCCGCCCCACCAGTTGTTACCCAGCAGCAGACCGGGGCCGTAGTAGATGATCAGCAGCTGCAGCATCAAGGGCGTTCCTCGGACGATCCAAACCACCAGCTTCACCGGGTAACGGAGAACCCGGTAGCGGCTCATGGAGCCAAAGGCAATGATGAAGCCCAGGGGGATCGCCCCCAGCAGGGTCAGGGCAAAAATCTCCAGCGCTTTGAAAAAGCCCTGGTTCAGGGAATTCAGTACAGTCAAAAACATGGCAGACCTCAATCAGATAAAATGGAAACACGCTCAAAGCAGAGGGGCGGCGCCCCTCTGCTCATCGTATACGCGTATTCCGGAATCAGGCGGGGATGATGGATTCCTGCACGCCGTAGGTGGTGGCGACTTCCATCACCGTGCCGGCCTCGTAGGCAGCTTTGTAGAAGGCCGTGTAGGCGTCAACCAGATCGCTCCCCTTGCGGAAGCCCACGCCGTATTCCTCGCTGGTCAGGCTGACCGTATAGCTCAGATCGGGATAGCTGGTCCCCTCGCCGATCATGGCGCCCGCCATGAGCAGGTCGATGATGCAGGCGTCAGAGGTGCCGGCCTGAACCTCCATCAGCGCACGGGCCTGGGTGTCAAATTCCTGGCAGCTGAGCCCCGCGTCCGCAGCAGCTTCCGCCCCGGCAGAACCGGCTTCCACCGCGAAGTTCAGCTCGGCCAGGCTCTCCACCGTCTGATACTGATCGGCCACTTCCGCCTTGACCACAACCACCTGGGCGTTGTTGCAGTAGGGCGCCGGGCAGCTCATGGCTTCCTGAACCGCATCCGTCAGGGTCATGCCGTTCCAGACGCAGTCAATGCTCTTGCCGTTGAGCTCCAGAACCTTGTTGTCCCAGTTGATCTCAACAAACTCCGCCTCCACGCCGATGCTCTCGGCAAAGGCCTTGGCCATGTCCGCGTCAAAGCCGATCCAGTTGCCGCTGGCATCCAGATAATCCATGGGAGCAAAATCGGTAATGCCCACCACCAGCTTGCCGTTGCCCTGGACATAGGCCAAGTCACTGTCGGCGGCCGGCGCCTGGTTGGCTGCGGGCGCGGCGGGCTGGGAGCCGCAGGCACACAGGGCGAAAACCATGGCGGCCACCAGAAGCATAGCAAAAATCTTTTTCATGTTGATATCCTCCATCGCAAATTTTATTGCATCAGTATGATACCACATTAGCGCAATAAAGCAAGCCCCTCCTTTCGCTTTGTTGTGCAAATTTTGCACAGTGTAAAAAAACAGGCTTTTGCCGATTTAATTCCTACTAAGTTTATGGTATATTAAAATTGTATCGAACGGAGGTGTCGCAGATGAATGTAACCAGCAAGGGGCGCTACGCGCTGCGGGTCATGCTGGACCTGGCGCAGCACCCGGAGGACGGCTATATTTCCCTGAAAACCGTGGCCCAGCGGCAGGGAATCTCCATGAAATACCTGGAGCTGATCGTAGGCAGCCTGAAAAAAGCGGAGCTGCTGGACAGCGTCCGGGGCAAGGAGGGCGGCTACAAGCTCAACCGAGAGCCGTCGGCTTACCGGGTGGGCGAAATTCTGCGCTCCCTGGAAGACAATCTGGCCCCCGTCTCCTGCATCCGAGACGGGAATGTCCATTGTGATCACGTAGCCGCCTGTCTGACCATCCCCATGTGGAAGGAGCTGGACGAAATCACCAACAGCTATCTGGACAGCATCAGCCTGGAGGACCTACTGCATGGTGAAAAATGGCAGGATGCCCATTGACAAACGCCGCAGCTGTGTTATAATCCCTATTAGATTGATAGGAATATAAATCCCCATTGAATAGAATCCAAGCAGAAAGGAAGATGCATTCTATGTTTGTCTATGCAGACAACGCAGCCACCACCAGCATCAGCAAAACCGCGCTGGACGCCATGCTGCCCTACCTGACTGAGAACTACGGCAATCCCTCCAGCCTCTACGCCTTCGGCCAGAAAGCTGCCGAGGCGCTGGCAGAGGCGCGCCAGACCATTGCCGCTTGTATCAACGCCGAGCCTCGGGAGATCACCTTCACCTCCGGCGGCAGCGAAGCGGACAATCAGGCCCTGCTGTCCGCCGCAAAGCTGGGAGAGCGCAAGGGAAAAAAGCACATCATTTCCACCGCCTTTGAACACCACGCGGTGCTGCACTGTCTGGCCCGGCTGGAAAAGGAGGGCTTTTCGGTCACGCTGCTGGATCCCCACGAAGACGGGGTCATCCGGCTGGAGGACGTGGAGAAGGCCCTGCGTGAGGATACCTGCCTGGTGAGCATCATGTTTGCCAACAACGAGATCGGCACCGTGCAGCCCATCGCTGAAATCGGCGCTCTGTGCCGCAGCCGGGGGATCCCCTTCCACACGGACGCGGTTCAGGCCGCGGGCCACATGCCCATCGACGTGAAGGCCATGCAGATCGATATGCTGTCCCTGTCCGGGCACAAGTTCCACGCGCCCAAGGGCGTGGGCGTGCTGTTTGCCAGAAAAGGCCTGCTGCTGACCAATCTTATCGAGGGCGGCGGCCAGGAACGGGGCAAGCGCGCCGGCACGGAAAACGTGGCGGGCATTGTGGCCATGGCTGCCGCGCTGAAGGAATCCTGCGCGAACATGGAGAAGGACAACGCCAGGATCATTCCCATGCGAGACAAGCTCTTCACGGAGCTGAGCAAAATCCCCCACAGCAAAATCAACGGCAGTCTGGAGCATCATGTGCCCGGCACCGTGAACATGTGCTTCGAGGGCATCGAAGGCGAGTCTCTGCTGCTGATGCTGGACGATCGAGGCATCTGCGCCTCCTCCGGCAGCGCCTGCACCTCCGGCTCTCTCGACCCCAGCCACGTGCTGCTGAGCATCGGTCTGCCCCATGAGGTCGCCCACGGCTCCCTGCGCCTGTCCATCGGCGAATACAACACCATGGAGGAAATCGACTACATCATCGAGACGGTTCCCCAGGTGGTAAGCTATCTGCGCAGCATGTCCCCCGTCTGGGACGAGCTGGAAAAGGGCCTGCGCCCCCATTTAATCTGATTGAGACAAAACGATACAGGAGGATACGAGCATGGCACTCTATAGCGAAAAAGTAATGGATCATTTCCGCAATCCCCGCAACGTGGGACAGATCGACGATGCGGACGGCATCGGCGAAGTGGGCAACGCCAAGTGCGGCGACATCATGCGGATGTATATCAAGGTGGACGACGCCAGCCAGACCATCACCGACGTGAAGTTCAACACCTTCGGCTGCGGCAGCGCCATCGCCACCAGCTCCATGGCCACGGAGATGATTCTGGGCAAAACTGTCCAGGAGGCCCTGAGCATGAGCAACCGGGCCGTGGTCGAGGCGCTGGATGGGCTGCCCCCTCACAAGATCCACTGCAGCGTGCTGGCCGAGCAGGCGGTGCGCGCCGCGGTGAAGGATTACTACGACCGTAAGGGCATTGCCTACAACCCCGAGGATTTCCCGGAGGTGGACGAGGACGAGCTCCACGACCATTGCGGCCTGTAAGACACGCTTGCAACACGCACAGGCGGCCGCTGCAAAACCTGAGGTTTTGCAGCGGCCGCCTGTGCTTTGTTCGGGCCGTTCCCCTGGGCATTCAGCACTGTTCCAGCAATTCGTCCAGGCTGCGCGGAGTATAGTCCATATAGGGAAGCATCGCACCGGTATTCGCCATACGGCAGACATCCTGCCGGACGTACAGCTTTTTCATCAATCGCTTGGCGTTTTCGTTGATGTTCCACTCATAGGCGCTGTGTACATGGCCGTAGAGATGAAACCAGCCAAAATACTGGTCGCGGAACGATATCATGGGATAGTGGCACAAAACCACATGCCGGTCGCCGTCCAGGATCTCCCGGTACGCGGCCACTTCCTCCAGCAGATCCCGCGCCGCCTCCACCGCCTCAAGATCGTCGTGGTTGCCCAGGATCAGGGATTTTTTCCCGTTCAATTTTGTCAGGATCTCCCGCCAGCGATCCGGTCCACCGCTGCAGAAATCCCCCAGAATCCAGGTGTGATCCTCCGGGGAAACCACCCGGTTCCAGTTGGCGATCAGCGCCTGATTCATTTCCTCCACACTGTCAAAAGGGCGGTTGTCGTAGGCGATGATGCTTTCGTCGTCGAAATGCATATCTGCAAGATAGCGAATGGTCATGGTCTTTCACTCCGCCGCGGCCAAAAGCCGCTTTGTATATTCTTCCTGGGGATGATCGAACACATCCTTCACGTCTCCCTGCTCCACAATCCGGCCGCGCTTCATCACAAGCACCCGGTCACAAAGCTGGTAGACCACGTTCAGGTCGTGGGAGATGAACAGATAGCTCAAATCCAGCTCCTCCCGCAGCTCCTTCAGCAGCCGGAGGATCTGTGCCTGGATCGTCACGTCCAGGGCGCTGACCGGCTCGTCCGCAATGATGAAGCGCGGTCGGCGGATCAGCGCCGCCGCAATGCTCACCCGCTGACGCTGGCCGCCGGAAAGCTCGTCGGGCTTGGCTTTCAGCACCTCTTCCGGCAGCTCCACCCGCTCCAGCATTTCCCGGACCCGGCGCTTGCGCTCCGCCGCGTCGTACTTTCCGTAAAGGCGCAGCGGCTCCTCAATGGACCACTCCACCGTGTACGCGGGATTGAGCGAACTGTAAGGATCCTGGAAAATGATCTGCGGCCGGGGCGTATGATGGATCACTTCGCCCTGCTCCGGCTCCAGAAGACCCAGGATGATCTTGGCCAGGGTGGATTTTCCCGTTCCGCTCTCTCCCACCAGACCCAGAATCTCTCCGTGGCGAACCACAAAGTCCACATCGTGAAGCACTTCCTTATACGCCTTGGAGCGGCCAAAAAGGCTGTTTGGCCGGTAACCGCCGCTGACGTGGCGGACTTCCAGGATCAGGTCATTGTCAGCACTCATGCCGTCTCCTTTCTCTGGCGCGTGGGGATCGCCTCGATCAGCCGCTTGGTATAGGGATGCTCGGGATGGAAGAACACGTCATCCGTCTTCCCAATCTCCACCAAAAGTCCCTTCTGCATCACGGCTACCCGGGTGCAGAGCTTGCGTACCACGTTCAGATTGTGGGAAATAAAGAGCATGGAAATCCCCCGCTCTCGATTGAGCTTCTTCAGCAGCTCCAGAATCTGCGCCTGAATCGTCACGTCCAGCGCCGTCGTCGGCTCATCCAGGAGCAGAAGCTCCGGCTCGATGACAATGGCGGCGGCGATCATAGCCCGCTGCAGCATTCCGCCGGACAGCTCGTGGGGGTACTTGTAATACACCGCCTCCGGGTCCTGCAGCTCTACAGATTCCATAGCCTGCAGCACCAGGCGCTTGCGCTCTTCCTTGCTCAAGTCGCTGTGGAGGCGCAGCACCTCGCCCACTTGTTCGCCCACCCGCATCAGCGGGTTCATGGCGCTCATAGGTTCCTGAAACACGACGCCGATCTTCTTGCCCTGAATCTTGCGCAGCTGCATCCGGTCCGCGTGCAGCAGATCCTGACCGTCCAGGAGAATCTCTCCGGACAGGCTGCACTGCTTGCGAGGCAGCAGGCCGGCGACGCTCATGGCGGTGACCGATTTTCCGCTGCCGCTCTCCCCCACCAGGCCCAGGATTTCTCCGTCTTCAATGCACAGGGAGACGCCGGAGACCGCTTCCCGATCCCGGCTGTGAAATTTCACATGCAAATCACGAATTTCCAGCATGCTTACGCCTCCTTGTCCCGCTGCTGCAGACCTTCGCCGATCAATCCCACGCCGAAGACCAGCAGGGCGATCACGCTTCCCGTGCTCAGGGCGTACCAGGGTGCGGCGGCGAACATGCCCTGCGCCTCCGAAAGCATGTAGCCCAGGGAGGTCTCCAGGGGGGTAATGCGCAGAAAGCTCATGCTGGCCTCCGCCAGGACGGCGTTGTTGAAGCCGATGGTCAGCGCAGGAAACAGCACTCTGCCTGTGTTGGGCAGGAGGTGCACCAGCAAAATCCGCAGATTGCCCGCGCCCATGAGTCTTGCGCTGGTGATGTAATTGACGTCCCGCAGCGAGGCAAAGGCCGTGCGCGTAACCCGGGCAAAGCTGGGGATAAAGACGATGCCCAGGGCCAGGATCAGATTGTATTTGTTCTCCGGTCCCAGCAGACTGATCACCAGCAGGGCAAGCAGAATGCTGGGGAATGCGGTGAGGGTATCGTTGAGGCGCATCAACGCGTCGTCCACCAGACCGCCAAAATAGCCGGTCACCGCGCCCACAGCCGTCCCCACCACCGCGCCAATGGCCACGGTGGCCAGCGCAATGGAAAGCGTGGTGCCCATGCCCTTGAGCACACGACTGAAAATATCTCTTCCCAGCTTGTCGGTGCCAAACAGATGGGCCGCGGAGGGGGCCTCAAATTTCATGCCGGTATATGCGGTGGGCGAATAAGGCGTATGGATCGCGCCATACAGGGTCATCAGCAGCAACAGCCCGGTAATGAGGAGGCCGGCCAACAAGTAGCCGTTGAGTTTCCGCTTCTTCATACTCTTCCCCCCAAACGCAGCCGCGGATCGATCCGCTGATTGAGCAGATCCGCAAGGGTACCGACCGCCACCACCCAGAAGGCCAGAATGACCACGATGGTCTGCACCACCGGATAGTCCCGGTAACCGATAGAAGCTACCAGAAAGCGGCCCAGGCCGGGGATGCCGAACACCTGCTCAACCACGATGCTGCCGCCGACGATCTCCGCCATGGTCTGGCCCAAAAAGGTGACCGTGGAAACCAGGGAATTCTTCAGCACATGCCGGGTCAAAACGGCGTGACGGTCGTTTCCCCGGGAAATGGCAGTGCGCACATAGGGCTTGTTCATCTCGCTGATGACCGTGGAGCGCATCATCCGAATGGTCATGGCAATGCGCGGGATGGCGATACACACCGCCGCGAAAAACAAATGCCGTATGGCGGCGCCGAACTGCGTGTGCAGATCCGGCACGTTCCCCGGAACGAAAAAGCGCAGCACAATGCCGAAGCCGTAGGAAACAAGCATGCCGGTAAAAAAGGGCGGAACCGCCATACACAGCTGATTGAAGGCGGTACGCAGCCAGTCAAAGGGCCCACCCACCAGGCGGTAGGATCCGATCCCAAGAGGGATGGAGACCACCACGATGATCAGAAAGCTCAGCAGACACATGCACAGCGTCACCTCCACCTTGGAGGCAATCAGTTCCCAGACAGGCTTGCTGTAGTGATAGGAGACGCCCAGGTCTCCGGAGAAGAAGCCCGCCAGCCAGCGGAAATACCGGGTAAAGAACGGCTGATCCAATCCCCACATATGCCGCAGCGCCTCCAGGCGCTCCGGCGTGGCTTCCGTTCCCAGCTTGGTCTGGGCCGGATCCCCCGACACCAGATCAAAAGCGGAAAAGGTCAGAAAGGACACCAGCAGCATCGTAATCAGCAGCAGGGCGATCCGCTTTAATGTATATTTCATGGGGCAGGCCCCCTTTATCCCAACTTTACAGACTCCCCGCCTTTTGCGGAGGCGGGGAGTCAAAATCATTTCTTTGTGTTCGTGGACGCCGTGCTCAGGAGGCCCAGTACAGCGTGGACACATCCAGCACATACAGCGGATAGAAGGTCAGCCCCTCCACGCCGTTGCGCACCGCTACCAGATCCGCCATGTCCTGCAGATAGACGTTGGCGGCGTTCTCGGTGAGATTCTTCTCCAGCTGCCGATAAAGCGCCGTCTGCTCTTCATCGCTGGTGCTGGTCACAGCCTTGGCCAGAATCTCGTCATACTCGCTGTTGTTGTAATTGGTGAAGTTATTGCCGATCTGAGAGCCAAAGCGCTCCAGCAGCTTGCGGGCGGTCATGTTGTCGCTGGTCAGGCCGGTGATGGTGCTCTCAAACTGCCGCGCACCGTACACATCGCTGAGCCACACGCCCCATTCCACCGGGAGGATGGTCACGTTGACGCCGATGTCCTTGAGCTGCTCCTTGAGGACCTCAGCCGTGTCCACATGGGGCTGATAGTTGCTGGGCACGGTAATGGTCATGTCAAAGCCATTGGGATAGCCGGCGTCCGCCAGCAGGGCCTTGGCCTTCTCCACATCGTGGGTGTAGTAATCGGTCAGGCTCTCGTCGTAGTACTTGCCAAAAGAGGGGAACATGGAGGTTCCCAGAGGGATACCGTAACCGTCAAAGGCACGGTCAATGATGTCCTGCTTGTCAACGCCGTAGCACAGGGCCTGGCGGACCCGCACGTCGTCAAAGGGTGTGACCGCATTGTTCAGGTAAAGGGCCTGCACCAGGTTCATGCTGCCCACTTCCACATGGAAGTCCTTCTCGGAAAGCTGAGCGGTCTGGGTGCTGGTCAGATGCATGACCAGATCCAGCGCGCCGCTCTGAAGACCCATAACCAGGCCTTCTACGTTCTCGATGATGCGGAAGGTAACCTTATCCAGCTTCGCGGGCGTTCCCCAGTAGTCCTCAAAACGCTCGATCACCATGTTGTCCTGCGCCTGGCGGGAAACATACTTGAAGGGGCCGGTGCCCACAGGAGCCGTCTCCTGCTCCTCATAGTCGGCAGGCAGGATGGCCAGGGTCAGGTAGCTCAGCAGCTCCAGGCTGGGCTCGCTGAGGGTCAGGGTCAGGGTCGTGTCATCGTAAGTGAGGTCCTGGATCACGGCCAGGGCGGGGATCAGCGCGGCGCCGCCGTCAGCGGCGATGCGGTTGCGATCAATAGAAAAAACAACGTCCTGCATGTCTACCGTGTCGCCGTTGTGGAACTTCACGCCCTGACGCAGAGTAAAGGTGTAGGTCAGGCCGTCGTCCGAAACCTTGACGTCGGATGCGACTGCAGGAACGAGCTGTCCTTCGCTGGTGGGCTTTACCAAGCCCTCAAAGAGGTTGAACAAAACTTCTTTGGTTCCTGCCGCCGTTGCATGGTGTGGGTCAAGACTGTCGAAGTCCTGTGCGACGCCGACGTTCAATTCCTGAAGCGCCTGCGCGTCCGCCTCAGGGGGTGAGGCCGCTTCGGGCGCCGCCGGTTCGGAAGGCTTTTTTCCACATCCGGCCAAAAGGGTCAGTGCCAGCGTCAAAACAAGGAAGATTGCCAAAAATCTCTTTTTCATCATGCTTCTCCTTTCATCACTGCCCCGGTCTCCGGGGTCAATGTGCGGTTCTTTTCCGAACCATTTGTTTGAAAAAGATTCTTGTTGCGATATTCAGTTTTCCGGGTCGGGCGTCATTATACTATACCCTCCCAGAAATTTCAATACATGCGCGTCAAAAATTGTTCTTTTCTGAACAAGGCCGGCATTTCCCCACCCTCACAGGCGGTGCGGGCGCTCTTCTGCCCTCCTTTCACCCCATAGACGCAAAAAGCACCCGGAATGTTCCGGGCGCTTTTTGCGTCTTTTTTATTGCGTGTAATTGTGGGCCTGCTGCAAAACCATTTCCTTGACCTTCAGCAGACGTACCTTGGTCGAGTTCTCGTTTTCCTGCAGCTTCATGGCGATGTACTTGATGTTGGTCTCCAGCTCCGGAATCATGACATATTCCAGGGCGTTGACCCGGCGGCGGGTCTTCTCGATTTCCTCTGCCAGCAGCTGCATGGTCTTTTCCACCTGAGCCAGCTCCAGCATATCCTCAAACACCCGCGCCAGCTTATCCAGCGCGTCGTCCAGCTCACCGGAGGTCTGGGCAAAGCCGTAAGGATAGATCTCCGTGGGGTCGTTGTTGCGGGTCTGGAAGCTGTACTGCGGCACGTTGACGCTCATGACGTTCTTGAACTTCATGTCCAGCTCCACGCTCTGGCGGGGATACAACAGCGACTGCTCCAGCATCTCAGGAGACATGATGGCGCTGGCGACCTGCAGGGAGGCGAAGGCGCCTGTCAGTCCCTCTTCCACCCGGATACGCAGCTGCTTGTTGAGCTTGACCACGTCCATAAACTGACGCATCAGTTCATCTCGTTTGTCCTTCAGCAGTTTGTGACCCCGGCGCGCAGTTTTCAGACGGCCCTTGAGCTGATTGAGTACCATTCTGGTTGGGGTTATCGCGGTACTTGCCATTGATCACACCACTCCCTTCTTATCCTGATTCACGCAAGCGGTGTTATTCCGAGCCCAGATACTTCTCGATATGCTCGGGCTTGATGCGCTTGAGTTCGCGCCGCGGCAGGATCCTCAGCAGATCCCAGCCCAGATCCAGGGTCTCCTGGATGCTGCGGTTGGTGGTGATGCCCTGGCTGACGTAGCGCTTTTCAAACTCATCGGCAAACTTGGCGAAGAGCTTGTCGTCTTCAGACAAGGCGGCCTCGCCCAAAATGGTCATCAGTTCCTTGGCGTCCTTGCCGCGGGAATAGCCGGCAAAGAGCTGGTTCATGGTACCGGAGTGATCCTCACGGGTCTTCCCCTCGCCGATACCCTTATCCTTCAGACGGCTCAGAGAAGGCAGCACATCCACCGGCGGCACGAGGCCCTTGCGGTGCAGGTCGCGGCTGAGGATGATCTGGCCTTCGGTGATGTAGCCGGTCAGGTCGGGGATGGGGTGGGTCTTGTCGTCCTCGGGCATGGTCAGGATGGGGATCATGGTGATGGAGCCC
>CACZSJ010000063.1 GCA_902783825.1 Oscillospiraceae bacterium
GAAGCGATGGAGAAGGTCAGCCAGAACGGCGTCATCACCATTGAAGAGTCCAAGACCGCCGAGACCTACAGCGAGGTCGTGGAAGGCATGCAGTTTGACCGGGGCTACCTGTCCCCCTACATGGTCACCGATCCCGACAAGATGGAAGCCGTCATTGATGACGCGCTGATCCGTATCACCGATAAGAAGATCTCCAACATCCAGGAGATCCTGCCTCTGCTGGAGCAGGTGGTCAAGGCCGGCCGCAAGCTGCTGATCGTGGCGGAGGACGTGGAGGGCGAAGCCCTGGCTACCATCGTGCTCAACAAGCTGCGTGGCACCTTTACCTGCGTCTGCGTCAAGGCCCCCGGCTTTGGTGACCGCCGCAAGGAGATGCTGCAGGATATCGCCATCCTCACCGGCGGCCAGCTTATCTCCGCCGACGTGGGCATGGAGCTGAAGGACGCGGATCTGAGCATGCTGGGTCAGGCCCACCAGGTCAAGGTTACCAAGGAGAACACCGTGATCGTGGACGGCGCCGGCAGCGCAGTCGAAATCCGTTCCCGTGCCCAGCAGATTGAGCGCCAGATTGAGACCACCACCTCCGACTATGACCGGGAAAAGCTGCAGGAGCGGCTGGCCCGCCTCAGCGGCGGCGTCGCAGTGATCAAGGTTGGCGCCGCTACCGAAACCGAGATGAAGGAAAAGAAGATGCGCATCGAGGACGCGCTCAACGCCACTCGCGCCGCAGTGGAAGAGGGCATCGTCCCCGGCGGTGGCTCTGCCTATGTGATCGCCGCCAAGGCCGCTGAGAAGCTGCTGGGCGATCTGGAGGGTGACGCGAAGACCGGTGCCGCCATTGTGGTCAAGGCCCTGAAGGCGCCCATCATGCAGATCGCCGCCAACGCCGGCGTGGAGGGTTCCGTGATCCTCAACACCGTTTCCTCTCAGGACAATCCCAACTATGGCTACGACGCTGCCAACGAGGTCTACGGCGACATGATCCAGCTGGGCATCATCGACCCCACCAAGGTCTGCCGCAGCGCACTGGAAAATGCCGCTTCTGTGGCCTCCATGGTGCTGACCACCGAGAGCCTGGTGGCGGATATCCCCGAGAAGAATCCTCCCATGCCCGCTCCCGACATGGGCGGCATGTACTAATCCACACGAAACACCGACAGGCCGATGCGTTTTGCATCGGCCTGTTTTTATCGCGCCAGCGCGGCGGATACGCTCGCATCTGTTCAGACAAGGCATTGCGCCATAGGCGAAATTGCGGTATAATCGGAACGCGCCGACGCCTCTTTGCGCCGGTGCCTTCTCCCCCAGCCAAAGCCTTACATCAACATTGGGAGGACACGCCCATGCGCAACACGACGCTTTGTTATCTGGAGCGGGACGGCCGCTATCTGATGCAGTACCGGAACAAGAAAGATATCGACGAGAACAAGGGTAAGTGGATCGGAATCGGCGGCAAGTTTGAGGAGGGCGAGAGCCCTGAGGACTGTCTGTTGCGGGAAGTCTGGGAAGAAACCGGACTGCGGCTGCTTTCCTGGCGCTTTCGTGGCCTGGTCACCTTTGTCTCCGAGGAGTGGGGCACAGAGTATATGCATCTGTTCACCGCCGATGCCTGGGAAGGGCAACTGCGTGAAGACTGCGAGGAGGGAGAGCTTGCCTGGATTGACAAGCGCTTGCTGATGGACATCCCCATTTGGGAGGGCGATAAGATCTTCCTGCGCCTGCTGCAGGAGGAACGCCCGTTTTTCGCGCTCAAGCTGCGTTATCAAGGGGATGATCTGGTGGAAGCGGTACTGAACGGGCAGGCACTGCCGTAGAGGATGCGTCGGAATGCCGCTACGTACACTACAGGTCATTCAAAGAAAAAGCTATTGCGAGGGCTGCTTTTAGACGCCTCTCCCAATAGCTTTTTTCGTGCATACCTATACTCTTTCTGTCCTACAATGTGGCAACTGTTATATCTTTTTCCTATCAAGATGCAAACCTTGAGTGACTCCTCACGTCTTCATTGCTCTAGCCATTTCACTTGCCTGTTTTTTTATTCTTTCTTCATCAGCCCGGTCAATCTGCTCCAACAATGTTTGTCTAAACACTGCCGGTGACGATATCCCACCGTAATCGTATGCACCCGATGATGACGTCACATGGACTTTTCCAAATCCAAATAGTTTGCCAAACAGTCCATTTGAAATCGATACAGTATTAACCTTATTTAAGGGCGTGTCAAGAGTTTTGGTTCTGATTAAGCCAATCTTTCCATATAGTCTCTTGTTTGTTATCACTAATTTTGTCGTCCACAACGGGATCGCAGCTACTCCCATAATCACCGCTGCGATAAACAGACCAACAAAGAATGCATCGTTAGCAGCTGCCGATCCTAGCAGAATCAATGAAATAAGTCCAGGCCATATTAGCTTTGCCCAATGAACTTTTGCTTGCATGATCACATTTTCGTCACGTCCGAGATTATCATATACCCCCATTTCAATACCTCCAGCACAAAAATAGTATAGAGAATATAAAGCGTGTGCATATTATATCACAATAAGAACAATTACGCAAGTGCGTATACGCATTTGCGATATTGCTTATACAATATCTTTGAGGTGACGCTATGGGTGTCAAGGATGTTGTTGTCGCACGTTTCTGTGAACTCTGTGCTGAACGAAATATCAAGATCAATGAACTCGCTAATCTATCTGGGGTAACACCATCCACTGCCTATAGCATGATGGACAACCGCCGCCGCGATGTTTCAATTGTCACAATTAAAAAATTTTGCGATGGCCTTGACATCACTCTCGGTGACTTCTTTTCTTCACCAGAGTTTGATTCTCTTGAACAGGAGATAAAATAAGATAAGCTAATACGGCAAAAGCCCGCGCCGGTGGCGCGGGCTTTTCCTTCTGTCGTTTTACTCGACGCCCAGAACCTTGTAATCCTGTGCCTCCACGGCAGCTTTCATGGCTTCATAGTCTGCGCTGCCTGTGACTACTGCCGTACCGGTCTGGTGACTTACCTCTGCGCTCTCCACCCCATCCAGGGCTTCCAGCACCTTCTTGACCCGGGCTTCGCAGTGCCCGCACATCATGCCTTCGATCTTCAGTGTCTGTACCATTTGTGCTTCCTCCTTGCTGTTTTGTTCATCCTCCTCCGGCGATGCCGCCGGAGGGCTTTTATGTTTTCGGGGTCTGTCGCGGCTTGGGTCGCGCAGCTTCACGAGATTGAGGCGAAGGGCGTTGCTGACCACACAAAAGCTGGACAGACTCATGGCCGCCGCGCCAAGCATGGGGTTGAGCGTCACCCCCGCCCAGACGAAAGCACCGGCCGCGATCGGGATGCAGATGGCGTTGTAAAAGAACGCCCAGAATAAGTTTTCATGAATGTTGCGCAGCGTCGCCCGGCTCAGACGGATTGCCGCCGACACATCCAGCAAATTCCCGTGCATCAGCACCACATCCGCCGCATCCACGGCGATATCCGCGCCGGCTCCGATGGCAATGCCCACATCCGCGCGCGTCAGGGCCGGCGCGTCGTTGATGCCGTCGCCTACCATGGCCACTTTTCCGTATGCCGCCAACTGTCGGATCGCGGCTTCCTTTCCGTCCGGCAGCACCTCTGCGATCACCTGATCCACACCGGCCTGCTGCCCGATGGCCTGTGCGGTTCGCGCATTGTCTCCGGTCAACATCACAACATGGATCCCCATGTTTTTCAGCTCCCGCACCGCCTGCGCGCTGTCCGGCTTGATAACGTCCGCCACGGCGATCACGCCAAGCAGTCGATCTTCCAGAGCAAAATACAGCGGCGTCTTCCCAGCGGCAGCCAGCGCTTCCGCCCTTTGCGCAAATTTCTCCGGCAGCGGCAAGCGGCTTTCCACAAAGCGACGGTTGCCGCCGTACAGCGTCTGTCCCTCCAGCCGGGCCGTCAAGCCGTTGCCCGGCAGCGCTTGGAAGTCCTCCACCGGACGAAGCACCCTCCCCTGCTTCCGAGCATGAGCCAGCACGGCACCTGCCAGGGGATGCTCACTCCGGCTTTCCAGGGAAGCCGCCAGCGTCAGCAGCTCCTCAGAGCTGACGCCTTCCACCGGCAGGATATCTGTAAGCCGAGGCGCGCCGGAGGTAATGGTTCCGGTTTTGTCCAGTGCCACCACGTCCACCCGCCCGGTTTCTTCCAGGGCGGCCGCCGTTTTGAACAGAATCCCTTGCTTGGCGCCAACGCCGTTGCCCACCATGATGGCCACCGGTGTTGCCAGCCCCAGCGCACAGGGGCAGCTGATGACCAAAACGGAAATGCCACGAGCCAGGGCAAAGCCAAAACGCTGCCCCAGCAGCAGCCAAACGACCGTTGTGACCGCCGCAATGGCAATCACCACCGGAACAAACACGCCCGACACCTTGTCGGCCACCTTGGCGATGGGCGCTTTGGTTGCCGCCGCGTCGCTCACCATGCGAATGATCTGGCTGAGTGTGGTATCCTCACCCACCCGCGTAGCTTCGCAGCGGAGGAAGCCTACCTGGTTGACCGTTGCGGCGGATACCGCATCACCGGGCTCCTTATCCACCGGAAGGCTCTCGCCGGTCAGGGCGGACTCGTCCACCGCGCTGCTGCCCTCCAGGACTCGACCGTCTACCGGAATGCTCTCCCCCGGGCGGACTACAAACACGTCGCCCTTGTTCACCTGTTCGATGGGAACCGTGCGCTCCTGCCCCCCCACAAGAACCGTTGCCGTTTTGGGGGCAATCTGCATCAAGCTGCGCAGGGCATCCGTGGTCTTACCCTTGGATCTGGCCTCCAGCATTTTCCCCACGGTTATCAGTGTCAGAATCATGGCGGCCGATTCAAAATAGAACGCATGCATCCAGGCCATAGCGCCGTGGACGTCCCCTCTCGCCTGCGCGTCCGTCATGGCAAACAGGGCAAAGCAGCTGTATCCAAAAGCCGCCGCCGAGCCCAAGGCAACTAGGGTATCCATATTGGGCGACCGGTGCAGCAGCCCTTTTGTTCCGTTGACGAAGAATTTCTGATTGATGACCATCACGCCGATGGCCAGCAGCATCTGCGCCAGCCCCACAGCCACTGGATTGTTTGCAAAGAAGCTCGGCAGGGGCCAGCCCCACATGCCGTGCCCCATGGAGAGATACAGCAGCGCCAGCAGGAACAGGAGAGAGCTGAGCAGCCGCCGCTTCATCACCGGCGTTTCCCGATCTGCCAGCGCGTCCTGCTCCGGCGCGCTGTGCGCTTTCCCCTTCGCATTCGCACCGTATCCCGCATGCTCTACCGCGGCAATGATCGCCTGCTCGTCCGCACTCCCTTCCACCGACATGGAATTGGTCAGAAGACTCACCGTACAGGCCTTGACTCCCGGCACCGCAGACACAGCTTTTTCTACGCTGGCCACGCAAGCCGCGCAGCTCATGCCGCTTACGTCATATTGTTTCATGGCATCCTCCTGCACTTAGGATTCCCTCATTTCATCAGCTTTTGCAGCGTCGCGAGCAACTCATCGATGATTTCATCGTTTCCCTCACGCACGTCATGGACAACGCAGGAGCGGATATGGCTGGACAGCAGTTCCCTGCTGAAGGCATTCAAGGCTGCGTTGGCCGCGGCAGCCTGCGCCAGAATGTCCGGACAGTATGCGTTCCGATCCAGCATGCCCCGGAGCCCACGGATCTGTCCCTCGATCCGATTGAGGCGATTCACCAGTCGCCGGTATTCCTCCGGCGTACGCTCCTTTGTCTTCTGGCAGCAGCTCTCCTCGCGGACGCACGCACAGTGTTTCTCTTTCACAGGATCCCCTCCCCTTTGCCCGCATTATATACCCCATGGGGGTATATGTCAAGAGGTGTCACGCTCTTGCTCTGTGATAAAATCACAGGTAGGGACGCAAAAATCCGCAGCACCGTTTGGTGCTGCGGATTTTTGCTTGTTTTCTTTTTTGTTCGCAGGCCAGATCAGCCGAAGAAATCGATGATCTTCCGCGGACACACGTCGGCGCAATGGCCGCACTGGACGCACTTGTCCACATCCACGCGAGCCAGGTTGTCGGTGACAACGATGGCGTCCGCCGGGCACTCACGCTGGCACTTCATGCAGCCGATGCAGCCCACCTTGCAGATCTTCATGAGCTGCGCACCCTTGTCCTTGCTGCTGCAGGCAGGCATGATCACCTGGCTTTCCGGAATCAGCTTGACGATGCTCTTGGGGCAGGCTTCCACACAGGCGCCACAGCCCACACACTTGGAGCGGTCGACCTTGGCCACACCGTTTTCCACGTGCATCGCATCGAACTGACAGGCGCGGGCACAATTGCCCAGACCCACACAGGCGAAGGTGCACCACTTGCTGCCCTTGCCACCGAAGAGCATAGCGCCACGGCAATCTTCCGGACCGGAATAATTGAAGCGCGGCTCCGCCACATCGCTGGCACCGGAGCATGCCACATGCGCAACCTGTTTTACTGCTGCACCGCCGGAAACGCCCATGATCTCCGCGATCTTGGCCGCTGCCTCCGGGCCGCTGGCCACACACTTGTTGGTGGGCGCCTGACCCGCCGCCACGGCCTTGGCATAGCCGTCACAACCGGGATAGCCGCAGCCGCCACAGTTGGCGCCGGCCAAGCATTCCCGTATGGCAGCCTCTCTCGGGTCAACCTCCACATGGAACACCTTAGCCGCAAAAGCCAGGATCGCACCAAAGACAGCGCCCAGGACGCCGAGAACCACAATCGATAACAGAATGGTTTTCATACTTCAGGCCCTCCTTAAAAGATCTGCATGCCGCTGAAGCCCATGAACGCCAGGGCCACAAGGGCGGCAGAAACCAAGCAGATGGGGAAGCCCTCAAAGTTCTCCGGGTAATCGGCAAACTGGATCCGCTCACGGACGCTGGCAAACAGCACGATGGCCAGCATGAAGCCGATGCCGCCGGTGATGCCGTACACCACAGACTCCAGGAAGTTGTAGTTGTTCTGCACGTTCAGCAGAACCACACCCAGCACCGCGCAGTTGGTGGTGATCAGCGGCAGATAAATGCCCAGCGCCTCATACAGAGAGGGAACGGACTTTTTGAGGAACATCTCAACAAACTGCACCAGAGAGGCAATGACCAGAATGAAAGCCAAGGTCTCCAGGAACGCAAGCCCCAGGGGGATCAGAATGTAGGTGTCGATCACCCAGCAGATCGCCGAGGCCAGACCCATGACGAATACCACGGCCAGGCCCATGCCCGTCGCCGTATCCACCTTGCTGGAGCAGCCCAGGAAGGGGCAGATGCCCAGGAACTGGGAGAAGATAAAGTTATTGGTCAGAATGGCGCCAAGGGAGATGGCGAGAATACTTGACAGCATTATTCATCTACCTCCTTCGCAGCGGCAGCCGCGGCAGCCGCCGCAGCCTGTTCGGCCGCTTCCTTTTTCTTTGCGCTCTTCTTCAGGGCATACTGCATGGTACCGAAGATAACGCCCAAGGTCAGGAAGCCGCCAAAGGGAAGATTCAGAATGGATGCGCCGTAGTCAGAGGGGAAGAGCTGGATGCCGGCGCCCGTGCCATCCATGGTGAAGCGGAAGCCGTTGGTAATGTCGATCAGACCGCCGCCAAAGCGTCCGGATCCCAGAAGCTCACGGATCAGACACATCAGGATCAGCACGCAGGTGTAGCCCAGGCCCTGGGTGATGCCGTCCACAAAGGAGGCACCTACCGTGTTCTTCTGGCAGAAGGCTTCTGCACGGCCGATGATGATGCAGTTGACAACGATCAGCGGGATAAACACGCCCAACGCCGAGCTCAAGGCGGGGATAAAAGCCTGCAGCAGCAGGTCCACGATGGTCACAAAGCCTGCGATGACGACGACGAAGATCGCCAGTCGGATCTCTTCGGGAATGATTTTACGGATGGCCGCCACACAGACGTTACAGCAGGTCAGAATGATGAGCACGGAAAGGCCCATGCCGACGCCGTTGAAGAGCGTGGTGGTGATGGCCATGGTGGCGCACATACCAAGCTGCTGAACCAGGATGGGGTTGTTGGTAATCACGCCTTCTTTTAGCTTCGTTCTAAAATACATTACGCTGCTACCTCCTTTGCCACTTGGATGGAGACGGATACAGCTTTGGCGATGGTGCGGGACGTAATGGTCGCGCCGGAGATGGCGTCGATCTGTCCGCCGGCCTTGGTCAACGCGATATCCTCACCCTGGCCGGCAAACTGCGCGCGCCAGTCTGCGCCCGCCTGAGAGGTGCTGGCCGCAACCGCGCCCAGACCGGAGGTCTCAGAATGCTCGATCACAGAGATGCCTGAGCAGAGGAAATCGCTGTCCACACCGCTGGCCAGGGTGATGTTGCCCTGCGCGCCGGAGAAGGTGGTCACGATCACGTAGCCCAGTACGTTGCCGGAAGCGTCCAGCGCCTCGTTGACGCTGTCGATGTTCACCTTGTCGATGGCGGCGGGCAGGCCCAGCGCGGCCTTGTCCAGTTCCTTATAGGACTCTGCCTTCAGAACGGCACCGTAGGCTGTGTTGGTTTTCTGAATGGTCAGTTCCTCGATGCGGCGGTATGTAAGCTCGTTGATAACGCCCAACACGCCGGCAACAATGGCACAAATCAGAAGCAGGACCAGCGTAAGCTTGAAAATCTTATTCATTTCGCCGCCTCCTTTGCCGCGGCCTTAGCCGCTTTCTTGGCCGCCTTTTCAGCCGCGATGTCCTCCTTGGACACGCCGAACTGATGACGGTGGAAGCCCTTGTCGATGGCCCAGGCGCAAAGGTTCATGATCAGGATCGCATAGCTGACGCCCTCGGGGAAGCCGCCGAAATAGCGAATCAGCACTGTCAGCACACCGCAGCCCGCGCCGTAGAGCAGCTGGCCGTTGAGGGTGACCGGGCTGGTAGCGTAATCCGTCGCCATGAAGATGGCGCCCAGAAGCAGACCGCCGGACAGGATATTGTAGATCATCCAACTGCCGTGATCGTATCCGGCGTGGCCGAAGATCAGGCACAGCAGCGCCACTGTCCCGATGAAGGAAACGGGGATCCGCCAGGAAATCACCTTGCGGGCGATCAGGTACACGCCGCCGATGAGCAGCATCAGCGCGCTGACTTCGCCGATGGCGCCGGGGATGCCGCCCATGAACATGGCGCCGTAGCCGAAATACTCCGGCATGGGATTGCCGCTGTACATGTAGCTGAGAGGCGTGGCCATGGTGACCCCGTCCACCGTACCCTTGAGCGCATTGGGGACGGCAAAACTGCCCATGATCACCGCGTAAGAAGCCAGCAGAAACGCACGGCCAGCCAGCGCCGGGTTGAGGAAGTTCTTACCGATGCCTCCATAGAGCTGCTTGACCACAACGATGGCAAAGAAGGTGCCGATCACCGGAACCCACCAGGGCGTGGTGGGCGGCAAGGTCAAGGCCAGGAGAAGACCGGTCAGCGCTGCAGACAGGTCATGGATGGTGGCAGGCTTCTTCAGCAGCTTCCGATAGGCCCACTCAAAGAACACAGCGGAACATACGGAGGCCAGAATCACCACCATGGCCGAGACGCCGAACTGGACCGCAGACCAAATCACGGCCGGCATCAACGCAAGGATCACATCCAGCATCAGGCGCTTGGTATCGGTATTCGTTCTGACTTGCGGCTGATATGCTACGTCAAGAACAATCTTTTCCTTCTGTTCACTCATTTCTGGGCCTCCTTTGCTGCCGCAGCTTCAGCCTTTGCTTTATCGGCGGCTGCCTTGGCCTGGAACATCAGCTTGGCCGTTTTGAACGCATGGGTCAGAGGCATTCTGGCCGGACAGTTGTAAGAGCAGCTGCCGCATTCAAAACAGTCGGTGATGTGGTATTTTTCCATGTTTTCAAAGTCACCCTTGCTGTAGTACATGTACATGAATACCGGCTCCAGGTTCATGGGGCAAACGGTAATGCACTTGCCGCAGCGGATGCAGGTGGGATTGTCAACATGCTTATCCTCTTCTTCCGTGAAGTAGAGGACGCCGGCCGTTCCCTTGACCGTCGGCGCATCAAAGCTGGTGGCGCAGATGCCCATCATCGGGCCGCCCAGGACGATCTTGCGCGGGGTCTTGACGAAGCCGCCGCACTGCTCGGCCAAGTAGCCGAAGGGCGTACCCACACGGGTCAGGCCGTTGACCGGGGCTTTCAAGGCGCTGCCAGCCACCGTCACAATACGCTCAATCACGGGCTTGCCTTCGTAGCAGGCCTGGTAGATGGCGTAGCAGGTACGGGTGCTTACCACGTTGCAGCCAACGCCAGAGGGAATGCCGCCGGGCTTGACCTCACGGTTCGTAACCGCCTTGACCTGCATCTTCTCGCCGCCCTGGGGGTACTTGACCTCTTCGGGCACGATTTCAATGCCATACTGCTCCGGATGGAGGGAGTTGAGCAGATCGATGGCGTCCTGCTTGTTTTTTTCGATGCCATAGTAAGCCTTGTCAAGACCGCTGGCGATCCGAACCAGTTCGATCCCCTTCATCAACTGCTCGGGGTAATTGAGCATGGTCAAATGGTCGCCGTTCAGGTAGGGCTCACACTCGGCGCCATTGATGATCAGCTTGTCGACTTTGCCAATGCCACCGCGGATTTTGAAGGCCGTTGGGAACATGGCGCCGCCCATACCGACCACGCCGGCTTCCCGGATCCGCTCCAGAATCGCGTCCGGATCCTTGAGCTGCTCTTCGGTCAGCGGGGCCAGATCCTCGCAGGGCGTGTCCTGATAGTCGTTCTCAATGACGACGGACATGATCATGTCGCCCAATGGATGGTGTCTGGGCTCAACCGCGACCACCGTTCCGGAGACGGAGGCGTGAACCGGTGCAGAAACCGGAGCCGGATTCTCACCGATCTTCTGACCCATTGTCACATGGTCGCCTTTCTGCACCAGAGGCTGACAGGGCGCGCCTATATGCTGGGCCATGGGGATAACGACTTGGGCCGGCGGCGTAATGACTGTCACCGGGATTTCCGGAGACTTCATGTAATTGGGGTGTACACCGCCTTTGAACGAATAGGACATAAGCTTCACCTCGTAATCATACTTACCATGGGATTGTCCACCTTGGATTATACCATATCGTGTCACAAAATGTCTACCCGAATTGCAGGGAAAACTCTTTCATTTCATCGATAAGTTTATAACAATTGTCCTCTTTGCACGATTTGGAAAGCCTTTCCTGTGAGAACGGGTCTTTTTTGCATTTTCATCCCCTTCCGCCCTCTTCTCTCCACTGTATGCGCCGCCGAAAAGCCGCATGACGAGCGGAGGAAAAACAACTTCCTCCCCGCTGTCCGCAGGGTGTAAGCCTTCCGTTTCATACCCTCTCGGCAATGGCACAGGCCAGGGCCTCGATCTGCTCCACATGGGAAATCAGCAGATAATCCAGGCCGCGCCCACCCAGGGCGTAAACCAGATTCTCCCGGAAGCGGCCCGATACCGCCTTGTCCGCCGTATCAAACAGCACCGTCTTCTCATCCAGTAACAGATAGGCGTTATAGGACACCTCGTCCGCCCCCCATGCACACCCTCAAAGCAGCTGAGACGTCTGTCGTCAGCGCCCACCCAAACCAGGTCTTCTCTCCCCTTTCTTGTGCAATGCATCGTATTCCTCATGCCCTAAGGCCTTTCTTATCGCATTTTCATCGCCATGCAGATCCATGCCAACGCTTCCCTTTCCATCGCCATTATAAAAGAAACCCTTGCAGATATAACTGTTTTCTGCTATAACTGAGATAGAATGTGCCGGAGGTGTTCATATGGCAGAGAAAAAATTCGTATCCGCAGCGGAGACCCAGGACTATGAACAGGCGCAGGTGTTTGACAAGCTGCGGGTAGGCGATCTTGGGGTGTATTTCCGGGACGGCCTTCGTACCCGTTTTATTCCCTATACGGACATGGATCGGGC
>CACZSJ010000064.1 GCA_902783825.1 Oscillospiraceae bacterium
CTTTCTCTACGGAGCTGGCGGTGTTTGAGAACATTCTGGCCTGTGTGCGTGAGCTCACCGGCTGGAGCCGTCCCAAGGGCTGCGTCGTCTGCGGCGTGGGCATCTTCCTGATCGCCCTGACCACGGCTCTGGGCTACAGCGTCTTTTCCTTCCAGCCCTTTGCGGACGGTTCCGCCTGGCTGGATTTCTGGGACTTCATCGTCAGCACCAACCTGCTGCCCATCGGCGCTTTTGTCTTCTCCATCTTCTGCTGCTACAAGTTCGGCTGGGGCTGGGACAATTTCGTGGCCGAGGCCAACGCCGGCAAAGGCTTGAAGGTGCAAAACTGGATGAAGCCCGCTTTCCAGTTCTTCGTTCCCGCCTGTATCCTTGGCCTGTACATTTACGGTCTGGTCCACTTCAGCTGGAAATAAGCCTGATATCGCGCAAGGCAACGCGCGGCGGGATGCGTCCTGCCGCGCGTTTTTTCGGTCTTTTCTCGAACCGGAAGCCGTGCCCCCGTGACTTACCCTAACACAAGCGTTTTTCCCGGTTCTTGCACCTGACAATCTCCCGGATTTGTGTTAAACTGTCTATAGCAACCGGCGGTTGCGGAATTTCCAAGCTGGCTTGCTGGTATGCTACCGGGTTTTCCCGTATCATACAGCCATCCCGAAAAAAGCCAAGCGGAAAGGAGAACCCCCCATGATTTTGGCGGATAAGATTATTGAACTACGCAAGAAGAACGGATGGTCCCAGGAGGAGCTGGCGGAAAAGCTGGCCGTGAGCCGGCAATCCATTTCCAAATGGGAAGGCGCCCAGTCTGTCCCGGACATGAACCGCATCCTGCAGCTTTCAACCCTCTTCGGCGTATCCACAGATTACTTATTGAAAGACGAGCTCGGTGCGGAGGCGCTTGCCATCGGTGAGCCGCTTCCTGTGGACCAGGCGCTTTGCCTGCGCAGCGTCTCCATGGAGGAGGCCTCCGCCTTCCTGGCAAACCGAGACGCCGTCGCCCGGCGCGTTGCTCTGGGGGTGCTGCTGTGTATCGTCTCGCCGGTGCTGCTGATCGTTCTGAGCGGAGCCCAGGATTTCGGCGTTTTGTCCATCTCGTCGGCCCGGGCGGCCGGCCTTGGAATGGTCGTTCTGTTTCTGCTGGTGGGCAGCGCGGTGGCCATCTTTATCAGCACACACCTGCGCAGCCAGCGTTTTTCCTATCTGGAACAGGAAGCGATTGAGACGAGCTATGGCGTAGCCGGCATGGCCCGAGAGCGGCAGGAGCAGTATCGCCACACGCACGCGAACCATCTGGTGATCGGCATCGTGCTCTGCGTTGTCTCCGCGCTCCCCCTGTTTTTCGCTATGATCTTCATCGGAGATGCCGCCAGCGCACGGGCTGAGTTTCTCTATGTTCTCGCCACGGCAGCGATGCTTATACTGGTGGCGGTAGGCGTGCTGCTGATCGTACACGCCTCCATCATATGGGGCGGATTTCAGGCCCTGCTGGAGGAAGGCAATTACAGCCGAGTAAGCAAGGCAGAGAACAAGCGCAACGAGCCTCTGACTGCCATCTACTGGTCCGCGGCGGTCGTCGTCTATCTGGCCTACAGCTTCATTACCGGCGCCTGGAATCGCAGCTGGATTGTCTGGCCCATCGCCGGTGTTGGCTACGGTCTGGTGACCGCCGTGGCCCGCGTCCTGCGCAAGCGCAGCTGAACCGGGCGGATCCGCCTCGCGGCTCCGGCATGTCACCGGCACGCCATTCGCTCACGCACAGAGTTCACGTCGCCATCGATACAAAAAAGAGAGCTTCCTATCTGGATGCTCTCTTTTCCTGTTCAATCCTTCATGATGAGATGCCAGCATCACTCCAGCCGCCTAAGCGGGTATGATTAACTTCTCCGGACATGAACATGGCGTCAGTCGCTCTGACTGACGCCGTTATGACGATGTATCAAGTATCTTATAACCACTTCTTCTTTTTGAAAAGAATCAGGCAGAAGACGATGATTGCAACGCTCACCACAAAAACTGCCAGATAACCAAAACGCCACTCCAGTTCAGGCATGTATCGAAAATTCATGCCATACTATCCCGCTATGAGCGTCAGCGGCATAAAGATCGTTGTAATGACGGTAAGCAGGGTCATCGTTTTGTTCTGACGAACCTCCAGCTGTGTATTATGAAGCTCCCGTACCTGCATCGTATAATCGCGGAGAGACGTTGCCGTGCTGTGCCGTCTGAGTATATAATTCATGAAAAGGTGGATATAGCGCAGATTATCTTCACTGAAAAAGCCGTTTTCATTCTCCTCCAGTTCCTGCGTCATATCAATGAGCTGCTCATAGTGCACAAGCAGCCTGCGGATATCATTGCGGATTTCGTTGATCCGCGCCAGATTCCCCTGACTGTCAGACGATAAGACCTCATCCTCGATTTGATTCAACTCATATTCGTATTGTTCCATGATCGACAAGTCGCGTACCACGATCTGTTCCAGAAAATCATGCAGGAAGCGTTCCAGACTCGGTTCCCGCCAGTGCTTTGTGCGGCGGATGGAATCGATCATCTGCTCTGCCTTGCCGCTGTCATCGATAAAAACGACGCCTTTTTCATCCAAAGCAAAGGCAAAACAGAAATCATTTTCTTGCAGATCTTCCCGGTCGGGAATCTGAAACGACCCGGTCAACGAGTCATAGTTGACCTCCGCTTTTGTGTTGTGAACACTTTGGGTATCCAGATCCAGCTCAATACCCATATCGAAGCGCTCCCGTTCACTCTCCCATTCAGGCGTTGTCAATACTGCAACATACTGCGTGGCCTTGTTGCTGAAAAAATCTGTCTTTGAACAAGGCTGTATGGTTTCTGCTAAAAGATAATAGCTCATAGACGCATTTCCCTTTCTTGATTGATCCAAGACCAGAGTACCACAAGCCATCCGATTTTTCTACTGCTTGATTAAAAAAAGTCGTCGCAAGC
>CACZSJ010000065.1 GCA_902783825.1 Oscillospiraceae bacterium
CCCAGCTTGTTGATGATGATGAAATAGGGCACCATCAGCGCGTTGAGCGGGACAAGGATGCCGGCGGTGAAGAGGGTGAAGATCCGTTCCCGGCCCCGGAAGCGGAAGCGGGAAATACAGTAGGCGCCCATGCTGGCCACGATGACGTTGAAGGCGGTGGCCAGAAGCCCTACGATGACGGAGTTAAGCAGCATCCGCCCGAGACCTGCCACAGACAGGGCGTTGGTGTAGTTCTGCCACTGCGGCGTCTTCGGCAGGGCGAAGGGGGAGCCGGCCAGAAATTCATAGTTGGTCTTCAGCGAGGAGACCAGCAGCCAAAGCAGCGGAAAAAGCGTATAAATGGCAAAGAAGACGATCAGGATCCAACGAATGACAGCCAGGATCAACTCCTTGCCCTGGGGGCGGGTACGCAGTCTGGTTTCACTCATTTTGCTGCCCTCCTTGCTCCGCGCGCTCGCGCGGCCTGTTCGTCGCGGCCGGCAAAGAGCTTGCGGATGCAGACGATGAACACCACGCCGACCAGGATCAGAATGACCGCTGAGGCGCTGGCCATGCCGTAGTTTGCATCCTGCATCTTCTTGTACATATAAAGGACGATGGTGGAGGTGGTGTTGGCCGGGCCGCCGTTGGTGAGCATGTAGACCTGCTCAAACTGCCGCAGACCCATGACGCTGGCCAGGGTCACGCAGGTCAACAGCGAGGTTTTCTTAATCAGCGGGATGGTGATGTGAATGGCCTGCTGGAAATCGGTGGCGCCGTCGATGGTGGCTGCCTCGTAATAGGACGAGTCGATGGTGGTGATGTCCGCCATCATGATGACCATGTAATAGCCCACATAGAAGATCCAGTAGATCAGCACCGCAGGGAAGGCCGAGGAGATGTTGCCGAGCCAATCCTTGGCCAGATGGCCCATGCCGACGGCGTTGAGCAGGCCGTTGAGCAGGCCGCTGTCGGCGCTGTAGATGGCGCGCCACAGGGTAGCCAGGGCAATGCCGGAAATGACTTGGGGGAAGAAATAGACTGTGCGGAAAAATTTCCAGCCTCTGGGCTTGCGGGAGAGAATAATGGCCATGACCATGGCCAGCGGTACTTGGATAAAGCCCGCGACCAGGGCCCAGATCACATTGTTCACAATGGAGCGGGTAAAGGCCTTATCCTTAAACAACAGCGCGTAGTTGCGGATGTTGCGGAACGCAGCCTCGGAAATTCCGTCCCACTTCAAAAAGCTGACAACGATCACATAAAGCACCGGGATGATAAAGAACACCAGCATCATGACGAGCGCCGGGAGCATAAAGGCAACCAGCGGTCCTCTGTCAGAGCGTTCCAGCTTCATGCGGTCACCTCCTCAGGACTTGATAAAAGCAGGAGACAGGGTGCGGAGCTCCGCACCCTGTCAAGAAAGCGGATGAACTTATGCGGCGTTGTCGATCGCGGTCTGGAGCTGGTCGACGAAGCCCTGCTCGTCCACCTGGCCCAGAACCAGCGCGGAAACGGCGGCCGGGAATTCAGTGGAGAAAGCGGTGGGGAAAGCGCCGTTGACATGCAGAACCGTGTAGTTTGCGTTGTTGGCGATCTCCGTGAACTTCTGAGAAATGACCGAGGTGTCGGGGGACGGGGTGTACTTGACGAAGAACATCGCGCCGGAGCTGAGCGCCAGCTCAGACACGTGGGCGGGATCGGTCAGGTACTGCAGGAACTTGACCACAGCGGCCTCCTTGGCGGGGTCGCTCTGCTTGGCGGCAGCCAGGAAGCCCTGCACGGTGGTCACAAGACCGCCGTCGCCCTTGCCGCCTTCATACTTGGGATTGACCGCCACATCGCAGTCGTCAGCCAGCAGCACGCCATCCACGGCGTTGTCTTCCTTGTAGAGGTTGCCGATCCACCAGGGACCGTTGAGGTAGATGGCGGTGTCGCGATTCAGCCAGTGGCCGTTGACGTCGGAGGCAGCGGCAGAGACGGCGCCGTCAAAGGTGTACTCGTACATCTCCTTGAGGACCTTGGCGGCCTCGACAAAGGCGGGATTGCTCAGACCGTCGGCATAGACGTCCTTGCCGCCGATGGCCTCAACGATCAGGGAGTACCACAGCATGGAGGACCAGGCGTTGTCGCCGGCC
>CACZSJ010000066.1 GCA_902783825.1 Oscillospiraceae bacterium
AACCGCTTCAGGCTCTTCCATCAGATCTTCCGCTTCCTCCGAAAGGAGCGGGATCTCCTCCGGGGATGGGTCGGCGTCCGACAGCGGCGCTTCTTCCGCGGAAAGCGCGTCTTCCACTGCCGTTTCCGATTCTTCTGCCTCCGGGACGGGAACTTCGGCTTCCGAATTCTCCAACCCCTCGGCCGTCTCCGCTGGGGCTTCGTCCACATCTTCGCCTTCCGCTTCCGGGAGGGGCGCTATGACTTCGTCCACAGCTGCCGACGGATCCTCGTCCAAAGGCAGGACCTCCTCAGGCGCGGCGGCAGCCTCGTCTTCTGCTTCTGCAGCCTCTTCGTTCGGGGTCTCTGGGAGCGGCTCTTCCGCCTCCGCAGTCGCCTCATCCTCTTCCGTGGACGCAGGCTCTTCCTCCGGGGCATCGTCGTCCTCAAACAAGGAGAACTGATTCTCCAGCGGAGCGCGGTTGATTGCCGGCTCCGGGATGGCGTCTTGGTATACCTGATAAATAGCCAGCAGGTAAGCGGGGACTTCTCCGTCTTCCAGCTCTGCCCCGGTCTCTTCCCGGCTCTGCGCCTCCACCTGAAGCTTGCGCTCCTTGGCGTCATAGGCGCGCGCCACGACCACGGCCTGGCGCGTGGGGGAGATCAGCGCCTGCAGCAGCGCCTGCTCGTCACCCGCATCGTCAAACATCTTGTCGTAAATGGCAAGAGCTGCCTGACGGTCTTCCTCATACATGAAGGTCAGGAGCTTTCCCAATTCCGCAAGAAACTTCTGCTTATTGATAGTGGTCACCTCCGATTGCAGTCTGCACAATCACAGACATTATAGCGGCCTCGAGCCGTAAGGTCAAGTCAAATCGTTTCTTTTTGTTACTTTTGACCGAGACCAAGTATTGACAAGGCCACGCGGGGAGGATAGAATAGAGAGCCACAAGCTGCGGCGCGGCTGCGGCGGGAAGAAAAACGGCGGGGCAAGGGCCCTGGCGAAACGAGAGGTAAAACAAATGGCAAAAGACAAAAAAGTGGAACAGATCACCGATATGGAGGTGGACTTCGCCCAGTGGTTCACGGACGTGTGCACCAAGGCGGAGCTGGTGGATTACTCCGGCGTCAAGGGCTGCTTTATTTTGCGGCCTTACGGTTACGCCATCTGGGAAAACATCCAGCAGGTGCTGGACGGGATGTTCAAGCGGGACGGACATGAAAACGTGTCCATGCCGCTGCTGATCCCGGAAAGCCTGCTGCAAAAAGAGAAGGACCATGTGAAGGGCTTCGCGCCCGAGTGTGCCTGGGTCACCGTAGGCGGCAGCGAGGAGCTGCCGGAGCGGCTGTGCATCCGGCCCACTTCGGAGACGCTGTTTTGCGAGCATTGGAGTCATGTGGTGCATTCCTGGCGGGATCTGCCCATGCTGTATAACCAGTGGTGCTCCGTGCTCCGCTGGGAGAAGACGACCCGGCCCTTCCTGCGCGGACGGGAATTTCTCTGGCAGGAGGGGCATACCCTCCACGCCACCGAGGAGGAAGCCCGGGAGGAGACGCTGCAGCAGCTGGAGGTTTACGCGGATCTGTGCGAAAACTATCTGGCCATGCCCGTGATCCGGGGCAACAAGACCGACAAGGAGAAGTTTGCCGGAGCGGTCAACACCTACACCATCGAGTGCATGATGCATGACCGCAAGGCGCTCCAGTCCGGAACCAGCCATTTCTTCGGAGACGGCTTTGCCCGGCAGTTTGACATCACCTTTACGGACAAGGACAACAAGCAGCAGTATCCCTTCCAGACTTCCTGGGGCCTGTCGACTCGCATCATCGGCGGGATTATCATGACCCATGGAGACAACAACGGACTGGTGCTGCCGCCGAGGATCGCCCCGGTACAGGTGGTGGTGGTGCCTGTGGCGCAGCATAAGGAAGGCGTCAGCGAGAAGGCCCAGGCGCTGTACGAGGCCATCAAGGCCGCCGGGATCCGCTGCCGCATCGATTTGAGCGACAACAGCCTGGGCTGGAAATGCGCCCAGTACGAGATGAAGGGTGTTCCCCTGCGGGTGGAACTGGGACCCAAGGACATCGAAAACGGTGTGTGCGTTGCCGTCCGGCGGGACAACGGCGAGAAGATTTCCGTGGCGCTGGATCAGATCGTGGAGCAGGTGCCCGGGCTGCTGGATCAGGTACAGCAGGGCCTGTTCGACAAGGCCAAGCGGAATCTGGACGAGCACATCTTCGCGGCCGACTCGCTGGAAGAGGCGGCCAGGCTTCAGGCGGAGCACGGCGGCTTTATCAAGACCATGTGGTGCGGAGAGCTGGACTGTGAGCTGGCTATGAAGGAGAAAGCCGGCATGTCCTCTCGCTGCATCCCCTTTGAGCAGGAGAAGCTGGGAGAGACCTGCGCCTGCTGCGGCAAGCCGGCAAAGCACATGATCTACTGGGGTGTAGCCTACTGATACGGACAAAACTGCGGACCCGGGAGGGTCCGCAGTTTTGAGAAAGAGGCGGAGCATGAAACAAGCGTGGACCGTGATTTTTGACGCAGACGGCCTGCTCCTGGATTCGGAGCGGGTGTCCGTGGAGCATTGGCGGCAGGTGGCCGCGGAGATGGGGCTGGAGGGGATCAACGCGGCCCATCTGCGCTGCATCGGCACCAATCCCCAGATGACCCGTCAGATTTTGCGAGAGGCCTATGGATCGGATTTTCCCACGGAGGCGTTTTTCCGTCGACTGCTGGAGAAGCAGCCCCGAGACGGATGCGCCATGATGCCCCTCAAGCCCGGCGCCCGGGAAATCCTGGAGGCGCTGCAGAGAGAAGGCGTAAGCCTTGCCCTGGCCTCCTCTTCGCCGGCGGAATATCTGCAGCGGGAGCTGGGAGGCAGAGGGCTGCTGTCTTTTTTTACTGCCCTGGTCAGCGGCGACATGGTGAGCAAAAGCAAGCCCGATCCGGAGATTTTTCTCCGGGCGGCGGCGCTCTGCGGCGGGGAAGCGGAAACGGCCTGGGTGGTGGAGGATTCCTTCAATGGGATCCGGGCTGCGCACCGGGCGGGAATGCATCCGCTGATGGTGCCGGATCTGCTGCAGCCGGACGGGGAGATGCAGACGCTGGCAGAGGCAATTCTGCCGGATCTGTTCGCTGTGCGGGACTACTTGCTGGAGAGGCTCGCGGGCAGGGAAATGAAATAGAAAGAACAGGCGACAGCGTCCGGATAGGGGCGCTGTCGCCTTTGTTTATGCTTCCGTTGGCTCCGGCATTGAGAAGAGGCTTTGCATTTGCTCCACGGCGGCACGGTCTTCCCGAAGCAGGCGCTTTTTCTCCCGTACACGGGCAGGCGGGTCCATCATGTTCGCCGAACTCATTTTTTCTTTTTGCTGAAAATGCCTTTGGAGCCGCTTTCCGGCTCGCCCATGGAGGCGGCGAACTGCCGCAGCAAGTCCTTCTGGTTGGCATTGAGACCCTTGGGGACCACCAGCTTCACGGATACGAACTGGTCGCCTCGGCCGCTGCCCCGCAGATAGGGGATGCCCTTGCCCCGGAGACGGAATACCGCGCCGGGCTGGGTGCCCTCGGGGATCGTCAGCTTGACCTTGCCGTCCAGGGTAGGCACCTGCACCTCCGCACCCAGCGCCGCCTGGGCATAGCTGATCTCCTGCTCCATGACCAAGTCGCTGCCGTCCCGCTGGAAAATGGCATGAGGTCGTACGGAAACGGAAATCAGCAGATCGCCCGGCGGGCCGCCGTTGACGCCGGTATCGCCGTAGCCGGCTCGGGAGATGGTCTGTCCATCGTCGATGCCGGCGGGTATTTTCACGGTCATCTTGTGCTGGCGGCGGATCCTGCCCATGCCCCGACAAGTTTTGCAGGGCTGGTGGATGATCTTTCCACTGCCCCGGCATTTGGAGCAGGGGCTGGTGGACTGGGCCATGCCGAAGGGGGTGCGGGTGGTGGTGCGCACAGTGCCGCTGCCCTTGCAGTCCGGGCAGACCTCCGGCGTGGTGCCGGGAGCGCAGCCGCTGCCGTTGCAGTCGGAGCACTGCTCCACCCGGGGAACGGTGATCTCCTTGTCGCAGCCAAAAGCGGCCTCTTCAAAACTTATGTTCACACCGGCGCGGACATTTTCGCCCCGGCGCGGCGCATTGGGATTGCGGGTCTGGGCGCCGAAACCGCCGAAGCCGCCAAAGCCGCCGAAAATATCGCCAAAAATATCGCCCAGATCGCCGAAGCCGTCAAAACCGGCGCCGCCGTAAGCGGCGTTGGGGTCGAAGGCTGCATGCCCGAACTGGTCATATTTTCTCCGCTTCTCTTCGTCCGACAAGATCTCATACGCCTCGTTGGCTTCCTTGAAGCGCTCCTCGCGGGCCTTGTCGCCGGGGTGAAGGTCCGGATGATTTTCTTTGGTGATTTTCCGGTAGGCTTTTTTGATCTCGTCCGCCGTGGCGCCTTTCTTGACGCCCAACACCTCGTAGTAATCACGTTTTTCTGCTGCCATGAAAGTTCTCCAATCCTGTTGGAATACGCACCATTGAGGTGAGGACAGGTTTCCTCACCTCAATGGGACAGAGGGGTATTGTGAGAGAAATGGGGGTTACTGTTCGTCGTCGACCACGGTGTAGTCGGCGTCGTAGTAGTCCTGACCGCCCGGCTGGCCGCCGGCCTGGTTGGGATCAAAGCCTGCGTCCTGGGGGGCGCCGCTCTGCTGATAAAGCTTTTCGCTGAGCTTGTAGAAGGCTTGGGTCAGCTCTTCGGTGGCGTGCTTGATGGCAGCGGTGTCGGTGCCTTCCAGGGACCGCTTGAGTTCGTTGAGCTTCTCTTCCACCTGGGCCTTTTCATCGGCATCCAGCTTGTCGCCCAGATCCGCGATGGTCTTTTCCGTCTGGTAGACCATCTGATCACCCTGGTTGCGTACGTCCACTTCTTCCTTGCGCTTGGCGTCCTCGGCGGCGTACATCTCGGCCTCCTTGACTGCCTTGTCGATGTCCTCCTTGGACATGTTGGAGGAGGCGGTGATGGTAATGTGCTGCTCCTTGCCGGTACCCAGATCCTTGGCGGAGACGTTCACGATGCCGTTGGCATCGATGTCGAAGGTGACCTCGATCTGCGGAACGCCGCGGCGGGCCGGGGCGATACCGTCCAGATGGAAGCGGCCAAGGCTCTTGTTGTACTGGGCCATCTCCCGCTCGCCCTGCAGTACATTGACCTCCACGGAGGTCTGGTTGTCGGCCGCGGTGGAGAAAACCTGGCTCTTGCGGGTGGGGATGGAGGTGTTTCGTTCGATCAGGCGGGTGCACACGCCGCCCAGGGTCTCGATGCCCAGGGACAGGGGCGTCACGTCAACCAGAACGATGCCGTCCTTATCGCCGGACAGCACGCCGCCCTGGATGGCGGCGCCGATGGCGACGCACTCGTCGGGGTTGATGCCCTTGAAGCCTTCTTTGCCTACCAGGGACTTGACCATCTCCTGCACGGCGGGGATCCGGCTGGAACCGCCCACCAGCAGCACCTTGCTGATGTCGCTGGGCTGGAGGCCGGAGTCGGACAGGGCCTGCTTGACGGGGCCGACGGTCTTTTCCACCAGGTGGTGGGTCAGCTCGTTGAACTTGGCGCGCGTCAGCGTCACGTCCAGGTGCTTGGGGCCGTTGGCGTCCGCGGTGATGTAGGGCAGGTTGATCGTGGAGGAGGTGACGCCGGAAAGCTCGATCTTCGCCTTCTCCGCGGCTTCCTTCAGACGCTGGAGGGCCATCGGGTC
>CACZSJ010000067.1 GCA_902783825.1 Oscillospiraceae bacterium
CGCGGCCTGCCGCTCCGAAAGACTGAGCGGGCGTGTATATACGGCGATCCGCCTTGGGCAGGAGCTGGCGGCGACCGTCTCGGCGGGCATGTCCAGAAAAATGGCGCAAACGGCGCTCTGCTCGGTGCAAACGGCGGCTCCGGCTCCGGCAAAAATCTCCTCCGCGGCCTGATCCAGCACCGGATAGGGCGAAGAGAAAGAGACCTTGGCTTCCAGTGCGGGCATTCCCTGTAGTGCCAGCACGACCCATTCCGCACGAAAATCTGCCATATTCTGCTGATAGACAGGGCTTGATGTCTGTTCCATAAGCGTTATTCCAATCCCAGCTGGCGCAGCAGCTTTTCACAGCTGTGCCCGTCGCAGTATTCCATCTGCTCCGCCCACAGGGCGTCCAGACGGGAGCGGTAAGCATCATCGGCCCAGTTGTCCATCGTGATGACCGCTTCGTAGAGTTGGTCGTAGTCGGCGGCAAAGAATCCTGGGACGCGGCGGTAATCCCCATACAGGCCCCTCGTCTCCTGATACATATCCAGATCCGGAGCGAACAGGATGATCGGCCTGCGGAAATATAAAAAATCAAAATAAATGGAGGAGTAATCGGTAATCAGCGCATCGGCCAGAGGCAACAGTTCGTCGGAGCTAAAATCGGGTAGGTCGTTGATGCTGCCGTCGGTGTAGCGATGGGTTTTGATCAGAAGCGCGCAGCCTTCCGGAAGCGCCTGTCGCAAACGCAAAAGCTCCTGCGTACCCACCAGCTGCCCATCCCGGGCGTTTCCGCGAAAGGTGGGCGCCCAGAGGAACAGCTTTTTGCCGGCGAGCTCCGGGTGTGCTGTTTCCAGCCGTTGCCGCAGCCTCTGACTGCGTGCCGTGTCATACAGCAAATCCATACGGGTCACGCCTGCCGTGGAGAAACGCACTCGCGGCAGACCGATCGCCTTGGAAAGCACGTCTGACACCAGGGGGGCGGAAGCAGTGAAAACGTCGGTGGTGTCGTACATGCCCCGGACGAAACCGGCGGCGTCCTCGGGGGAATCCAGCGCCAGCTTCTTCATCAATCCGCCGGAATGCCAAAGCTGGATCAGCGTGGTCCCTTTGCGCTTGGCACAGGCGGTGGGCAGAAAATAGTCGCAGATAAAAACATACTGAGCTCGGGCGTACAGGGGAAGAAAGCGCAGCATGATCCCCAGACCGTGGAAAGCGCTACAGAAAGAATAATCGTGATAATATTCGTGAATGTCCAATTCCGGGTGTTGGCGGAGCCGATCGGCGATGGCCTGCATGGAATAGGGCATGCTGTCCTGATGCCCGTCAGCCAGCAGAACCAGCCCCGGCTGGATCGGCCGCAGGCAGCAGATCCGGTAACAGGGCGCAAGAAGCAGATGCAGGACACACCATTTGGAAACGCGCCGCAGCGCGGAGCGGAATGAAACCATGCGCGCAAGCCTCACAATCTTTCAGGTTCAGCAGCTCTCAGTCCAGGCCGCCGTAGGCGGCAATGACCGCCTCCATTGCGGCGGCACGCAGTCCACCAAGCTCAGCCGCCCGCACGCCTCGGATGCTGGTGCCGCCGGGGGAACAGGTAGCGTCTTTCAGCGCGGCCGGCAGCTCCTTGTTCTCCATCAGCCATTTGGCAGCGCCCAGAATCATCTGTTCTGCCAGTAGATAGGCCTGTTCCCTGGGCAGACCACAGGCCAGACCACCGTCTGCCAGCCCTTCCAGAAACAGGGCGGCAAAGGCGCCGCCGCAGCCGGCAACGGCAGAACCGGCATCAAACAGAGCTTCATCCATAGGAAGCAAATAGCCGGAGAAACGCATCATGGAGAGAAAGCCATCCAGCTGTTCCCGGGACAAATCTCCGTTGGGAGCATAGAGGGTGACCCCGGCGCCCACAGACACAGGAATATTGGGCAGAATCCGGATGATGGGACAAAGGCCGCCGCTCAGCTCCTGCAGCTGCGCCAGGCTGACCCCAGCGGCCATACTGACCAGAACCGGCGGCACAGCCCGCTTGGACAGAATCGGCAGCAATCCCGTGAGTAGCCCGGAGACCATGCCGGGCTTTACTCCGAGGAAAACATAGTCGGCCAGACCCACAAGGGTCTCATTGTCCACAACTTGTCCGCCGATCTCCCGGGACAGAGCCTCCGCCTTTTCCGGATGTCGGTTGGACAGCAAAAGCTGCAGGGAACTGTCCTTTGCGACGGCGCGGGCCAGCGCACCGCCCATATTGCCTGTGCCGATGAAACCGATGACAGCCATGAGACACCCTCCTCAAAAAATACTATTATTATTGTAGCACGAGAGAGCACATTTGTAAAATCTTTGCTGATTTTCCGGTTGATTTTTTCTTCCACAGGTGCTACCCTCTTATTCGATAGGGAAAAAGGGGGGGATGAGATGTACACAATTTTGGATTATCTCAGCTGGCGCGGAGATCTGTCGCTGGCCATCAGACCCTTCAACGAAGTGGACAATCTGATTCTATCCGAACTGGCCTATGCCGACTTCCGGGGGATTGTCCCGCCGCCGGCGAGCGGAGAAAGCATCTCTCTACGGGACGCTGTCTCCGCCTATTTTGCGGACGGACGAGAGCAGAGTTATCTGATTTGCGATCCTCGCAGGCTGCTGGAAGCGGCGTGGGAGAGCGTACGCTTTTCCGAGCTGCGCCTGAGCGGCTATGTGGATGAAATCGACCGGGAAAAGCAGACCCAGTTTGCCGCCATGTGCTTCCATTTGGGAGATGGAAGCAGCTATGTGGCCTATCGGGGAACAGATGATAGCCTGGTGGGCTGGCGGGAGGATTTCAACCTCAGCTTTCTTGATGAAACCTATGGCCAGCAGCGGGCGGTTCGCTATCTGGAACAGGTGAGCGCGGAAAGCACCGGGCCGCTGCGTGTGGGTGGACATTCCAAGGGCGGAAATCTGGCGGTTTACGCGGCGGCATTTTGCAGCCCGCAGGTGAAGGAACGAATTCAGGAAGTTTACTCCAACGACGGCCCGGGCTTTCGCAAGGCTGTGACTGACAGTGAAGAGTACCGGCAGAGCATGAGCAAGCTGCGCATCATCGTCCCGGAGTCCTCGCTGGTGGGCATATTGCTGTTCAACAAAGGGGAGAGGAAGATCATAAAAAGCGCTTCAGCCGGCATTCAACAGCACGATCCCTATAGCTGGGAGGTCTTGGGAGAACACTTTGTGGAAGCGGAGAAGTTGTCCCCGGCAAGCGCTTTGGCCGATGAGGCGCTGGATCGCTGGACGGACGCGCTGGACGATGAGCAGCGGGCCAATCTGGTTTCCGCGATCTTTGACGCGCTGGAAGCCACAGGGGCGGAAACTCTCACCCAACTCAGCAGCCAGCGCTGGGCGACCTGCAACGCTGTGTTGAAAGCGATTCGCGATCTGGAGCCCCAGCGGCAGAAAGAAGTGCGCGAGTCGGTGAAAAAGCTGCGGGTTGCCGGCAAGGAGGCTCTGTGGATGGAGGCCAGGCGCTCCCTGGAGGCCTTTCTGCGGGAGCATGCCCACAGAGGCAGAGGGGAGGAACGGCGTGACTGAAATCTACGGAACCCTGGGCCCCGCCTGCGCCGAAACGGAAATCCTGGAGGCCATGCTGCGCAGCGGTATGACGGGGGTGCGGCTCAATTTGTCCCACATGTCCCTGACCCAGGCGCAGGGGCAGGTGGAGGCGCTGCAACAGGCAGGCGCTCGCTGCGGCAAACAGCCAAAACTGCTCATCGACATGCAGGGACCGGAGCTGCGCATCGGCGAGCTTGCCGAGCCTTTGCGGCTGGAAGAAGGCGACCGTGTCAGCCTGGGGCCGGAGGGGATCCCGCTGCCGCAAATGGTACGGGAGGAACTGTCGGCTGGTCAACAGCTTCTGCTGGACGACGGCAAACTGCTGCTGCGCGCTTTGAACCGCGAATGGGCGGAGGTCGTGCGGGGCGGATTGCTGCAGAGCAGGAAGAGTGTGGCGCTGCCGGGGCGGGAGCTAATGCCACCGGCGCTGACCGAAAGCGATTGGGAAAACCTGCGGCAGGCAAGCGCCTGCGGAGTCAGCGCCGTGATGCAGCCCTTCGTGCGCGGCAGGTGCGATCTGGAAGAGCTACGTCGCGCGCTGGACACGGTGGGCGGCGGCGGGATCCGGCTCTTGGCAAAAATAGAAAGCGCCGCGGGGCTTGCACAGCTGGATCAGCTGCTGCCGGCAGCGGACGAGATCGTAATAGCCCGGGGAGATTTGGGCAACGCCATGCCCCTGTGGGAGCTGCCTGCCGCCCAGAAGCGGATTGCCGCCCGTTGCCGGGCTGTGGGCAAGCCTTTCATGGTGGTCACGCAAATGCTGAGCTCCATGGAACACAGTCCCGTCCCCACACGGGCGGAGCTGAGCGATATCTTCAACGCCGTGCTGGATGGCGCAGCCTCGGTGATGCTTACCGGGGAGACGGCTGTCGGGCGCTATCCGGTGGAGGCGATTCAGATCCTGACGGCAACGGTCCGGGAGGCGGAGCGCTATCGGGAAGAAGCATGATAAAAAAGTCTGAGGGACGCTATCTGGCGCATCCCTCAGACTTTTTATACATTTCGATTGGTTCCGAAAAAAACCTTGCCGCCATGCAGCACCTTTCGATAGGCGCAGCGCAGGGCCATATCCCGGTTGGGGTTGACGCAGGCCTTCTGATCGCTACAGCTCTGATAACGGCTGCAGCAGGAGAATTCCTTGGGGATCCGATCCAGAATCGACTGGAGCGCCTCCTGCATCTGCGGGAGATACGTGGCAGCTTCGGACAAATCCCCAAGGCTGAGTTTGCAGAAGTTGCCATTCTCCACGCTTCCCGGGATGGGCTGCTTGCCCTTCAGAACGGATACCGCAGGCGAGGCCCCGGTACTGAGACGGGCGATGACCGAACTGCCGTACAGAATTGAACAGTAGTTTTTTCGGCGATCAAAGCGCAGCTGCGCCGGGTCGGCCCAGTTTGCCTCCAGTGTCGCTATCAGGCCAGGACGCAAAAGATCAAATGCCTCTTCCTCTGAGGTGAACAAAAAGCTGGTCTGCTCCATATGCTTCTCCAATCTGCCCAAAAGATGCTTCAGCCACCCCTATTATACACGCTTTCTCTCATGACGTAAAGAGTGAGACGACACGTTCTCCACCTTCGGCAGTGGGAGAAATGAGGGAGGATTTCTCTCATCGTCAGCCAAATCACAAACAATTCGGAAATATGTACATTTTTTGAAGTATCATTTTGGGCAAGTCGTAGAATTGTGCAGTTGTCACAAAAATAACGGGTTAAATCTGGTAATAAATAGTTGCAAACGCAAAAAACACGTGGTATTCTATCCTCAGAATAGATTGAACGCGGTACAATGCGCGGAAGGCATTCGTGTGGGATGCGGACGAAAGCTGGAGAACGGATGCGGAGCATGCGAGCTGGCGTAAGTACTGTCGGCAATGTATTTATATTTTATTGGGAGGAAAAAGACATGACAGCATTGATTGCATCAATCCCCATCCTGTTGGTCGTCGTTTTGATGATCGCGTTCAACTGGCCGGCAAAGCGTGCCCTGCCTGTCGGCTGGCTGGTTGCTGTGGTGATTGCCCTGGCCTACTGGCGTCAGGACTTTACCACGACTGCCGCCTGGGCCATTGACGGCTTCCTGGAGGCCATCGGTACCCTGGTGATTATTTTCGGTGCGATTCTGATTATGAATACGCTGAAGCATTCCGGCGCCGTTACCGCGATCCAGCGTGTGTTCAACGGAGTGAACCCGGACCGTCGTATTCAGGTTATCCTGGTCGGCTTCGTATTCGGCGCGTTTATTGAAGGCGCTGCCGGCTTTGGTACCCCTGCGGCTCTGGCCGCCCCGCTGCTGATCAGCCTTGGCTTCCCGCCCCTGTGCGCTGCCGTTGTCGCGCTGATCTACAACAGCTCGCCCGTCAGCTACGGTGCGGTCGGCACCCCGACCAACACGGCTGCCACTGTTGTGGCCCAGTCGGTCACCGACCTGGGCGGCGACGCGGAAGCCTACCGTATGGCGCTGACCAAGTACACCGCCATCGGCCACGCCACCGCATGTCTGCTCATCGTGTTCTTCGGCGTGTTTGTCATGTGCAAGATGTTCGGCAAGAACCGCTCCGGCAAGGAGGCCTTCGCCGTACTGCCCTTCGCACTGTTCACGGCGATCACGTTTGACGTATTCTACTTAATCATGGCCTTCTTCTTTGGTCCTGAGTTCCCCTCCCTGATCGGCGCGATCCTGACCCTGTTCGTGGTCCTCTTCGCGGCTCGGAAGGGCTTCCTCTGCCCGAAGGACGTTTGGGACTTTGAGCCGCGCCAGCAGTGGGATACCGCTTGGCTTGCCAAGCAGGAAGTCAAGCAGGACGTGGACAACGGCATGAGCGCTGTCCTGGCCTGGATCCCCTACGTGCTGATCGCCCTGATCCTGGTCGGCACCCGTCTCAACTGGTTTGGTCTCAAGACCCTCCTCACCAGCGACGCTTTCAAGGTGAAGATTTCCCACATCCTGGGCAACGAGAGCATCAACTGGGCCTGGAACTGGGGCTGGAACCCCGGCATCTTCCCCTTCATCCTCATCTGCATTGTCACCTTCTTCCTGCACAGAATGCCCATGGCGAAGGTCAAGGAGTCCTTTGTTGACACCTTCAACCAGGTGCTGGGTGCGGCCATCGCCCTGTTCTTCGGCGTATCCATGGTTTACATCTACCGCAATACCGGCATGAACGCACAGCTGACGAGCAACTCCATGCTCTATGTCATGGCGGAGGCCCTGGCCAAGATCTTCCAGGGTGCTTACATCGTCGTTGCTCCGCTGATCGGCGTACTCGGCGCCTTCATGTCCGGCTCGAACACCGTTTCCAATACGCTCTTCTCTGGTCTGCAGTTCCAGACGGCCATGCTGGTCAAGATGAGCCCGGTTCTGATCGTCGCCCTGCAGAACATCGGCGGCGCCGCGGGCAACATGATCTGCGTCAACAACGTCGTCGCGGCCTGCGCCACCACGGGCACCATGGGCAACGAGGGCAAGATCATCAAGACCAATGCCCTGCCCTGCCTGATCTACTGTATCATTGTTGTCGCGGTCTTGGGCGGCATGGTCGTCGCGGGGGTCGATCCTCTCGGACTTGTCGCGGCCGGCGGCTGATTCGCCGGCAGACCCACATAAAGTACGCATAAAGAAACAAATTCTCCAAAGGGGCAGCAGATTCTGCTGCCCTTGTGGAGCTTAGAAGAGCAAATAAGCTACAGGCAAAGAAGGAGGATATTATGGCAGAGTACAATAAACTCACGCCAGAACTGGCGGAAAAACTCAAAGGCATCGTCGGCGCCGAGAATTTCCAGATCGGAGAGGAAATCGGCGAGGACTACGGACGCGACGAAATGCCCATCTACGGAAAGCGCATGCCAGAAGCTCTGGTCTTTGTGGAGAGCACTCAGCAGGTGTCGGACATCATGAAGCTGGCCAGTGCCAACAAAATTCCGGTCACGGTGCGTGGCTCCGGTACGGGCCTGGTAGGCGGCTGCGTGCCCCTGTACGGCGGCATCGTGCTGTGTACCAGCAAAATGAACAAGATTCTCTCTTACGATCTGAACAATCTGGCCGTGCACATTCAGCCCGGCGTTCTGCTGCAGACTCTGGCGGCTGATGCGCTGGAGCATGGCTTGATGTATCCCCCTGATCCGGGCGAGAAGACCGGTACAGTGGGCGGCAATGTCAGCACCAACGCCGGTGGCATGCGTGCTGTGAAGTACGGTACTACCCGGGATTACGTGCTGGCCATGACGGTAGTTCTGCCCAGCGGTGAGATCGTGGAGATTGGCAAGACTGTGTGCAAGACCAGCTCCGGCTACAGCTTGCTGCATCTGATCATCGGCTCCGAGGGCACGCTCGGCATCATCACCGAGCTGACTATGAAGCTGATCCCCGCGCCCAAGATGGACATGAGCTTCATCGTGCCCTATGCTGATGTAGCCACTGCGATTGCTGCGGTGCCGAAGGTGAAGCTGGCGGGTCTGGATCCGCAGTCGATCGAGTTTATGGAGCGCGACATTGTGGATTCTTCTGCGGCCTACACGGGCAAGCAGGCCTTCCCGCCGGAGGTCAACGGCATGGAGGCAGGCGCCTATATTCTGGTCACCTGCGTCGGCGACAGTCCGGAGATGCTTGAGCAGAAGATGTTTGCCCTGGCGGAGGTGGCCGAAGCCACGAACGCCTTTGACGTGCTGGTGGTGGACGGCTCGAATCAGAAGGAAGAGGTCTGGGCCGCGCGCAGCGCCTTCCTGACCGCTATCGAGGCGGACACGAAGCTCATGGACGAGATGGACGTGGTTGTTCCTGTGGAGCGTATCGCGGACTTCCTGAACTATGTGCATGACGTGGGCGATGAGTACGGCATGCATATCCGTTCCTTTGGCCACGCGGGCGACGGCAACCTGCACATCTACGTCTGCTCCAACGACATGGAGTTGGAGGAGTTCCTGGAGAAGAACAAGAAGGTCATGGACAAGAGCTACGCCAAATGCAAGGAGTTTGGCGGCCAGGTATCCGGCGAGCATGCCATCGGCCATGCCAAGAAGGAATATCTGCGGGAATCTGTTGGAGATACGGCTTACGGCCTGATGGGAGCCATCAAAAAGGTCTTCGACCCGGATGGCATCCTGAATCCCGGCAAGGTCTGCCACGACGTCTGATACAAAAGAACATGCAGGGAGTTCCTTCCCTCCCTGCATGTGGCGAAATACTCTCTTCTCTTTTTTCCCTAGGGGGGAAAGGCCACATCGGTACGCCGTTGTGGCCTTTCTTTTTTTGCGTCTGTCATTATTTCCGTGCCAGATCCAAAACCTTTCGGCCCTGAGCCTTGATTTCTTCATAGCTCATGCCCAAATATGCCTCAAAGAGCTTTTCTCCATCGGCGAAAAAACTGGGAACGGCGTAGGAATCGTATTTCGTACCTTCCTTTGATGCCTTTGCAGCACAGTTGGGCATTTTATCACAGCCATGCACTGAATACGACAAAAAAGCGTTTGGGCGGCATAGACTTTTCATGCAGAAGATTCCTGCGCAACCGGGAATCTCCGTCTTGCATTTTTCGCGGCGCTTCGCTACAATGATTCCGGTCGATCAGGCGGCTGCGAGCTTCTTCATCCGCTGTCGCGAGGTTGCATTCCATGGGGAAGCATGCTATAATAAGCCCCCGAGCAGCAAGAAATTTGTGACGATGATGCAGAGGGATGCTGGATGAACGATAAAAAAAAGAATCTGGTACTGTCCTTGATCAACATGGTGAATGTGATTCTGGTCACAGTACCCTTTGTGTACATATGGTACAGCTACTATGCGCTGCGGATTGTCAAGCCCTATTACAAACGGGGAAACTGGGCCGTGATTCTGGTGTTCGTGGTGCTCTATGTGCTGTTTTGCCGGGTGTATGACGGTTTCTCCATTTCCACCAAACGGATTACGGAGTCTGTCTACAGTCAGGCCCTGGCCGCGCTTTTTGCCGACGCGGTCATGTACATTGTGATTTTCCTGCTGGCGCAGCATGCGCCGGCGCTGCGGCCGTTGTTTTTAACCCTGTGTGTGCAGACAGTGCTCACGGCAATCGGGACGATTTTGGCACATAAGTGGTATTTCTCGGCCTTTAAACCCAACCGGGCGGCCGTCATCAGCGGCACGCGGCTGGGAATGGAAAAGCTGATCGACAAATATGGGATGCAGAAGGAATATCGGGTCTGCCACATCGCGGACATCGACACCTGCCTGGAGGATCTGGAGATGCTTCGGGATGTGGATACGGTGTTTATGAGCGGTGTTCATAGCCATGAGCGCAACATCGTGCTGAAGTATTGCGTGGAAAACGGGATTGAAATGTATGTGATCCCGCGGGTGGGAGATTTGGTGATGAGCGGCGCCAAGCGGATGCACATGTTCCATCTGCCCATTTTGAAGGTTGGCCGCTATGCGCCTTCTTTGTATTACGTATGCTTCAAGCGCCTGATGGATATCGTTTTGTCCGCCCTGGCGATTGTGATTGCCTCGCCATTTTTCCTGCTGACAGCTATTGCCATCAAGGCCTATGACGGCGGCCCGGTGTTTTATCGGCAGACCCGACTGACCAAGGATGGCAAGCTGTTTGATATCATCAAGTTCCGCAGCATGCGCGTGGATGCGGAGAGCGATGGCGTGGCGCGGATGTCCACCGGACAAGGGGATGACCGGATTACGCCGGTGGGGCATATCCTGCGACGTTTTCGATTGGATGAGCTTCCCCAGCTTTTCTGCATCTTCATGGGAGATATGAGCATCTGCGGACCCCGGCCGGAGCGTCCCGAGCTGGCGGCGCAGATCGAAAAAACACTGCCGGAGTTTCGCCTTCGACTGCAGACCAAGGCGGGGCTTACAGGCTACGCCCAGGTATACGGCAAGTACAACACCTCTCCGTATGATAAGCTGCTGATGGATTTGATGTACATAGCCAATCCCAGCTTTATGGAAGATATGCGGATCATCCTGGCTACCGTCAAGGTTCTTTTCCAGCCGGAGAGCACGGAAGGCGTTATCGTAGAGAGCCATGAGATGCTGGAGGAGAGGGAGCCGGTTGGCGCGGAAAAGGAATAGGAGGTCTGCGGCATGGAAGAGCTTCTGATCTCTGTAGTGATGCCTGCCTATAACTGTGAACGCTATCTGGACCCGGCGGTGGAGAGCGTGCTCGCCCAGAGCTATGGCGCATGGGAATTGCTCCTTTTGGACGATTGTTCCACCGACGGAACCTGGGAGCGTATCCAGGAGCTGAGTCAGAGGGATCCGCGCATTCGCGCCGTGCAAAACCAGAGGAATCTGGGCGTTGGCGCCACGCGCAACTTGGGCGTCTCACTGGCCCAAGGGGATTGGATCGCGTTTTTGGACAGCGATGACCTCTGGCGTCCGGATAAGCTGGAAAAGCAGCTGGCTCTGCTGCGGGATGAGCCACAGGCGCGGCTTCTCTTTACGGCCTCCGGCTTTATCACCGAGGAGGGAGAGCCGCTGTCCTACATTCTGCATGTGCCGCAACGGATTGCCCGCAGACAGCTGCTGAGACAGAATTTGCTGTCCTGCTCTTCGGTGATGGTCCGGAGGGAACTGCTTTTGCAGTATCCGTTTCCGGCGAAGAGCATGATGCATGAGGATTTCGCAGTATGGCTGCAGATCCTGGCTGAAGAGCCGTTTGCTTATGGCGTGGATGAGCCGCTGCTGATTTATCGTCGCTCCGGCAGCTCCAAATCTGCCAACAAGCTGAAGGCGGCGCACATGAATTGGAACACCTATCGCTGGCTGGGCCTGGGCCTGCCCGGCAGCTTGTATTACATGGCCTGGTATGCGGCAAAGAGCCTGAAAAAGTACCGCAACCTATAAATGCAAGCAAAGCGGAGACAGAGCGCAATAGCTCGTCTCCGCTTTGCTGTGGCTCCTTATCGCCGGCGGGAAAAAGAGGATTGATTCTTTTGTCTGAATGGTGTAAAATAACGGCGTGGTTTTTGACAAGGCTGCACTAGTTGGGGAGCCAGCGGTGCCCTGTAACCTGCAATCCGCTACAGCAGGGATGAATTCCAGGCCG
>CACZSJ010000068.1 GCA_902783825.1 Oscillospiraceae bacterium
CGGGTTTTCCAATATGCCGAGAAATACCGCAAGCGGATTTACGCGGTGGTGGCCAATATGAGCATCGCCGCCCAGCGACGAGACTTTTTCCAGTCCATTGACTGCATCATCTGCAATGCCCAGGAGGCGGGGATCCTCTTTGCTACGGATTATACCGACTGGGGACCGGAGGAGCTGTGCGCGGATCTGGCAGATCGGGTATGCAGCGCCCGCATTCCGTCCATGATCGTCACCATGGGTGGCCAGGGCGCGGTCTATGCCTGCCTGGATGGGGAGCGGGGCGTCTGCCCGGCTAAGCCTGTGCGGGTGCGGGATACCACCGGCGCCGGAGACGCATTTTGCGCCGGCGTGGCCATCGGCCTGACCTACGGCAAGACGATGACCGAAGCAGTGGATATCGGCTCCCGGCTGGCATCCTCGGTCATCACCCTGACGGAGAACGTGTGTCCCCGCTTCCTGCCCGGAGAGCTGGGGCTGGACGTGAAGATGGAACAGCGAGCATGAGCATGGGGAAAAAAGAGGGACAAAGCATGAAAAAATGGACAGCCATACTGCTGACGGCAGTCTTGCTGCTGAGCCTGTGCGCCTGTGGCGCAGAGGATCCAAAGCCGGGAGAACATGCATCGTCAGCGGCGGAGAATACCGAGCCAGCCCAGGAGGAGACGGCGCCGCTCAGCCTATCCTATTGGAACAATCGACCGGAACTGGACGCGCCTTTGCGGGAAGCGGCCCGGCTATACCGGGAGCAAACCGGCGTGGAGGTCCAGGTACACAGCGTAGCGGCGGAGGAGTACGAGCAGGCGCTGTCCCAAGCCTTAGCGGGGAAGGAAGACGTCCCCGGCGTATTTGTGCTCGGCCTGACGTCGTCGGAGGATTTGCGATCCTATGCGCTGAATTTGCGCGGCTCGGCCTTGGCGGCTGAATCCTTAGGCGAGGACTATTGCCTGCCCGGACCGGACGGCGCGCTGCTGGGCGTGGGCTTTCATTATGAAAGCTACGGGCTGATTGTCAACACCAAGCTGCTGGAGCAAGCGGGCTATACCCTGGAAGAGGTTTGGGGATATGATGGCTTGTGGAAAGCAGCGAACAGCATCCACACGCATGCCCAGGAGCTGCAATTTGATGCCTTTACCGCCAGCGGTCTCTGGGACGAGACGGTGCTGCGCCTGACCGGCCTACTGGCCAATATCCCCCTGTACTACGAGTTTCGGGACAGCGGGGTGCAAAATACCCCCGCTGCCATCGAAGGCAGCTATCTGCCCCGTTTCCGCGCGCTTTGGGATCTGATGATCGACGACGCCCAGGCGGATCCGGTGCTGCTGACCAATTATGACGATGCGGACGCCCAGACGCTTTTTGCGGAAGAAAAAGCCGTGTTCTATCTCCAAGGATCCTGGGCATACGCTTCTCTGGCAGAGACCATGGATCCCAGCACGCTGGCGATGATCCCGCTGTGCTGCGATATCCCCGGCGAGGCGGGCAGCGGACTCAGTTCCGGCTGCCGCGCGTATTGGGCGGTCAATGCCGCCGCCCCGGTGGAGATTCAGCAGGCGGCGTTGGATTTTCTAAGCTGGCTGGCCTCTTCCCAGGAAGGGCTTTCGGCACTGAGCCAGGCCCTGGACGCGCTGCCCTTTCGACAGGCTCCGGAGCCGACCAATCCCTTCTGTGCCAAGGCGGCCTGGATGGAGGCCAATGGCTATCGGAACATAGCCTGGTCCTTCCGCCTGGCGCCGCGTACCCAACGCTGGCAGAAGGCACTGGGTGCGAGCCTGGCCCTTTACAGCATGGATCCCAGTGACGCCAGATGGGAAGAGGTCCGCGCCGCCTTTGTGGACGGCTGGGCTCTCCAGTACGCGCTGCTGGGCGCCTAAGGGGAAAAGAGAGAATAATATGGGCCTTCACGCCCGGGAAAAGAGTTGATTGCCATGAATCGCAGCAGCGGCGTTTTGCTGCCTATGAGCGCGCTGCCCTCCCCCTATGGGATTGGAACCATGGGGGAGAGCGCCTACCGTTTTGTGGACTTTTTGCAGGCTGCCGGTCAGAAGTACTGGCAGCTTCTGCCACTGAGTCCCACCAGTCAGGGGGACAGTCCCTATTCCTCTTTCTCCACCTTTGCGGGCAACCCCTATTTCATCGATCCGGCCCTGCTGGTGGAGGACGGCCTGCTGACTCAAGAGGAGCTGGATCGCTTTCCCTGGGGTGAAGATCCCCGATGGATAGACTATGCCAGCCTGTATGAGGCCCGGCCGGCGCTGCTTCGTCTGGCCTTTTCCCGGGGGCGGGAACGCTGTGCCGGAGAGATAGAAGCCTTCCGCCGGGAGAATGCCGGCTGGGTGGAGAATTACGCCCTGTATCTGGCGGTGAAGGCCCACTTTGGCATGGCCGCCTGGACCGACTGGCCGGAGGAGGACATTCGCCTGCGCCGGCCGGAGGCCGTTGCCCGGTACCGGGAGCTGCTGGCAGAGGAACTGGCATACCATGTTTTTGTGCAGTATCTGTTTTTCCGGCAGTGGACCGCTTTGCGGGACTATGCCCGGGAAAAGGGCCTGCGCTTCATCGGAGATTTGCCCATCTATGTGGCGCTGGATTCGGCGGATGTGTGGAGTGAGCCGCAGTTTTTTCAGCTGGATCAGAAGAACCTGCCCAAGGCAGTGGCGGGCGTACCGCCGGACGCGTTCACCCAGGAGGGGCAGCTCTGGGGCAATCCGCTTTACGATTGGGACGCGCTGCGCGCCGACGGCTACGGCTGGTGGATCCGGCGGATCGACGGAGCAAAAAAGCTCTACGACGCAATCCGGATTGACCATTTCCGGGGTCTGGAGAGCTATTGGGCCGTTCCCAGTCAGGAGACCACGGCGAAAAACGGGAGCTGGCAGCCGGGACCCGGTATGGGCTTTGTGGGGGTAATGACCTCCTGGTTTTCAGACCTGGAATTCATTGCTGAGGATCTGGGCATCATCACCGATGGCGTGCGTCAGCTTTTGGAGGATTCGGGCTTACCGGGGATGAAGGTGCTGCAATTTGCCTTTGACGCCCAGGGTGAGTCGGCCTATCTGCCCCATAACTGCCAGCCCAACAGCGTCTGTTATGTGGGTACGCACGATAACGATACGGTACTGGGCTGGCTGGAAACGGCAAGCCCGGAGGATCGGGATTTTGCCCGGCGCTATATGCACATCACCCAAGAGGAGGGCTGGTGCTGGGGCATGATCCGCAGCGGTATGGCCACGGCCTCCCGGCTTTTTGTGGTGCAGATGCAGGATCTGCTGGAGCTGCCCGGAGACTGCCGCACCAACGTCCCCGGCGTGGCGGAGGGCAACTGGCGCTGGCGCATGCTGCCGGAGGAGGCAGACGAGAAGCTGGCGGAAAAGCTTCGGCGGTACACCGAGACCTATCGCAGATTGTGAAAAAAGAACTTGCGGCCCGACGCCTTTGGGCGTTGGCCGCAAGTTTGGGCTTTCCAGCGCAATCAGAGGGTCGTCCAAAAGGACGACCCTCTGCGGTTTTGTGACGCATATCAGCCCCACAGAGCTGTGAGCATAGGGATGATCTGTTTCTTCCGGGACATGATCTGAGGCAGAAAGACATGCTGGTCCTTGGGGACAATGTTGAAGGCCTGCTGAATCACCTCATCGCTGCCTACGAAGAACAGGTGGGATCCATCCAGAAGCACGTCCGTGATCATTAAGATCACAAGGTCGAAGTCATGCTGCTTTTTTTCGTTCTCCATCACGGCCATAAACTCCGCCTTGCGTTCCAGCAAGTGCGCGGAATCCACGCAGGTGATCTGACTGACGCCCAGGTTTTGCCCGGAGATGTGGAACTGCTTGTAGTCGGTCTTGAACAGCTCTTCGGCGCTTCTGCCGTCAGAGGAGCCAGCGGCGAACAGCTCCCTGCCCAGGTCTTCCAGGGAGACATTGGCGATATGGGAAAGACGCTCCGCCATGGCGATATCCCGCTTGGTGCAGGTGGGGGATTTAAACATGACTGTGTCGGACAGGATGGCTCCGGCCATCAGTCCCGCGATTTTGGGGGAGGGGACTACGCCGTGCTCTTGATACATGGTGGTAATGATGGTATTGGTGCTGCCCACAGGCTCGTTGCGTACATGGATGGGCTGTCCGGTCTGAATATCAGCCAGGCGGTGATGGTCAATGATCTCCAGAATCTCCACCTGCTCCAGGCCGGGGACGGACTGGGCGGCCTCATTGTGATCCACCAGAACTACCTGCTTGCGCCGGGGGCGCAGCAGATGAAAGCGGGAGATGGTGCCCACCACCTGATCGTTTTCATCCAGAACCGGGTAGCTGCGGTAGCGGCTTTTGAGCATCTGCTCCCGCACATCGTCCACATAGTCGCTCAGATGAAAGAAGGTGATGTCCTTGCGATGGCTGATCCGGCCAACAGGCAGGGCCAGATACAGAATCCGCGATACGCGCCGGGCACTGAGAGGGGTAGAGATGATGCAGGTGGAAGTGGCCTTTGCCCATTCGGGGCGCAGCTCTGCACGGCAGAGGATCAGGCACTTCACGCCGGCGTCAATGGCACGCTGGACGATCTCCGGCTGGTTACCGCAAATGAGAATGCTGTCAGGACTGACCAGGGCCGGGTCTTCGTAGTTCTGGGGGATGGTGATGAACAGCTTGCCGGATACGCTGTCGACCTGAGTGCTGTACTCATTGACCAGGGTTCCTTCCAGTACGCTGATCAAATTGAACAACGGCACGTCGTCAATATGGTTTTCGTACATGGTCAGCATATCGTAGGCGGCCAGGTCGCCGGCGGAGAGCATGCCGTAGAGCTTACCGTCATCGTCCACGATGGGAACTACGTTCAGAGATTGATCCCGCATGGTCTGCCAGGCAAGGCTCATGGTGACCGATCCGTTGAGGGCAGGCGTCCGGTCATAGTCCAGGTCGCGAACCTGGGTGCGCATGTTTTTGATCAGCGGAGGCGCCTCCACGCCGAAGTAGTCTAAAAGGCGCTGGGTTTCATCGTTGACGCCGCCCAAACGCACGGCCTTGTATTCCCGATCGCCCAAGGCGTTGCGCAGATGCGCATAGGCCAGCGCGGCCACAATGGAATCGGTATCCGGGTTTCGGTGCCCGGTCACGTAAATGCTGCTCATGGGAAGCCTCCTGCTGCGTAATGTGGGATACGGTATTATTATACGAGACATCCTGAGGAAAAGCAAGGTCAGAAATCACGCGGTTCTTTTTGCGCTGCGGTTGTGTCGAGAAAGAAAAAACAAGCGAGAGAAGCACTCTCGCTTGTTTTTTATGTGTTTGCGTTTTGTCTCGCGATGTCTGAATTAGAGGAACACACCCCAGATCAGAGCGAGCACCAGGGACATGACCACGGGGATGATACAGGTGGTCACGCAGACGCCCCAGTAGGACTCCTTGTGCGTGCAGTGAGACACAGCCAGCAGCGTCAGAACGGCGCCGTTGTGAGGCAGAGTGTCCAGACCGCCGGAGGACAGGGAGGCGATACGGTGCAGCAGCTCGGGGTTGATGCCCTGCTGGTTCGCGATCTCCAGGTACTTGGGAGCCAGAGCTTCCAGAGCGATGGACATACCGCCGGAAGCAGAGCCGGTGGCGCCGGCCAGAACGTTAACAGCAACAGCCTCGGAGAAGAGGATGGAGCCGGGCATGTTCATCATGGCGTCGGTCAGAGCGGCGAAGCCGGGAACAGCCTTAACGACGGAGCCGAAGCCCACGGCGCAGGAGGTGTTCATGATAGCGGTCATGGAGCCGTCAGCACCAGCGGAGATGGCGGGCAGCAGAATCTTGGCCTGCTGGATGTTCATGAGGCAGCAGCAGATAATGCCGCCAAGCAGCGCCACAACGATGTGGAACTTGAACACGTTCAGCAGAATGACAACGACGATGATGGGGATAAGACCAGCCAGCCAGTGCCAGGAGGGCATTTCCTTGTGCTCGGCCTCGACGAACTTATCGTCCTCAACAAAGTGCAGACCCTGCTTACGGCCCTTGTTGATATCCCACTGCAGCCAGACCAGAGCGGGGATACCGACAAACAGGATGCCAACGATGGACATCAAGGGGGCGGCCATGGGGGTGGTGCCGTAGAAGTTGCCGGGGATCAGGTTCTGGATCTGAGGAGTGCCGGGAACGGTGGTCATGGTGATACCAAAAGCACCGGTGGCGATGGCGCCGGGCAGCTTGGTGCGGGGGATGTCAGCCGCACGGTAGATGGCGTAGCCCATGGGGTAGATAACGAACACGACGACGAACAGGGAGATGCCGCCGTAGGTCATCAGCATGCAGGGCAGAACCACAGCCAGCATGGCGTTCTTGGCGCCGATCCAGCTAACCAGCTTGGAGCCAAGGCTCCGGGCGGAACCGGTCAGGTCCATAACCTTGCCGTACACAGCGCCCAGCATGAAGGCGGGGAACCACGTCTTGAAGTAGTTGGCAGCGCCTTCCATGTAGGTGGTGGTGTAGGCATCCAGCAGATTCAGGCCGCCGCACAGAGCGACGAACGCAGCGCAAACGGGAGCAACCCAGATGATAGAGTGGCCGCGGAACGCCAGGAACATGAGCAGGCCGAGGCCGATAAAGATAGTAATTACGCCCATAAATTGTCTCCTAAATTCTTATTTTTTTATTTTGGTTGTGCTTCTTGGGGCTTAGGCTTTGGGGGGCATAACAGTGGCCATGCCCTTGATGACGACCTTGCCGTCCTGGTTGGTGACAACAGTCTCGATCTTCGCGATGTTCTTCTCAACGTTCAGCTCAGCAACAGTACCAGTGGCGGTGACGGTGTCGCCGATGCGGACGGGAGCGGTGAACTTCAGCTCCTGGCCCATGTAAATGGTGCCACGGCCGGGCAGGTACATGCCCAGAACGGCGGAAATGAATCCGGCGCCCAGCATGCCGTGAGCGATGCGGCCCTTGAACATGGTCTTCTCGGAGGCTACCTGGTCGATGTGCGCGGGGTTCAGGTCACCGGTGATGCCGGCGAACATGTACACGTCGGTCTCGGTGACGGTCTTGGTGAAGCTGGCCTGCTGGCCGATGCTCATCTCGTTGATGGTCATACTTTTTTCCTCCTAAAAATATCTCCATACCTTACCCCGTTTCCGGGGTTGATAAGGTACTTTACGATGATCACAGCAAGTTTATACCGGGCCTGCGCCGCGTGGCACGTCTCAAAAGCGGGATCGCACCCGCGGGCAGGTCCTACGTATGCTTACTGTGTTTGCCGATCCCCTTGAGAAGACCGGCGGTATTGCGGGATTAGAGGGTCAGGCCCATCTTCTCCTCGCGGAACAGACGCTCGTCCATGAGCTTGACGTCCTTCATGATGGGCTTGAATCCCATGTGCGCCAGGATGTCCTTCTCAATGTCGACGCCAGGGGCAACCTCGGTCAGCTCAACGCCTTCCTTGGTCAGCTTGAAGACCGCACGCTCGGTGACGTACAGAACGGGCTGACCCACGGACTGGGCATACTCACCAGAGAAGGTGACCTGCTCAACAGCCTTGACCAGCTTGTCCTTCTTGCCTTCCTGCTCGATGACCAGCTTGCCGTCCTTCACCGCAACCTTCAGGCCGCCGGCAGTAAAGGTGCCGCAGTAGACAACCTTCTTGGCGTTCTGGGTGATGTTGATGAAGCCGCCGCAGCCGGCGATCTTGGGACCGAACTTGGACACGTTGATGTTGCCCTTTTCGTCCATTTCAGCAAGGCCCAGGCAGGCCAGATCCAGGTTGCCGCCATCATAGAAGTCAAACTGATAGGGCTGATCCAGGATGCAGTCGGGGTTGGTAGCAGCGCCGAAGTCGCCGCCGCCCATGGGGATACCGCCAACGGTGCCGCCCTCAGCGGTCAGGCAGAGCTGATCGCCCAGACCTTCCTCGGCCGCCACAGTGGCAACGCCTTCGGGAACGCCGATGCCCAGGTTAACCACGGAGTTGGGAACCAGCTCCATAGCGGCACGGCGGGCCATGATCTTACGCTCGGTCATGCCCATGGGAGCAATGGCGTCCACGGGAACGCGGACCTCTCCCGAGTAGGCGGGATTGTAGTCGGTGCCGTTGGTCTGCTTGTGGGTGCCCGGAGCAGCCTTGACAACGTAGTCAACATAGACGCCGGGAACCTTCACGTAGCGGGTGTCCAGATTGCCGTAAGCGACAACGTCTTCCACCTGGGCGATAACAATACCGCCGGAGGACTTGGCCGCCTGGGCAATGGAAACGGCTTCAGCATACAGAGCCTCGTGCTGGAAGCTCAGGTTGCCCTTGGTATCCGCATAGGTGGCGCGGATGATACCAACGTTGATGGGCATAGACTTGTAGAGCAGCTTCTCTTCGCCGTTGATCTCGATCAGCTGAACGGGATCGTCGTTCTTGGCCATCTCGTTGAGCTTGCCGCCCTCGTTGCGGGGGTCGACAAAGGTCTTCAGACCGACATGGGTGATGACGCCGGGCTTGCGGGCCGCGATGTCACGGAACAGGTGAGAAATAACGCCCTGGGGGAAGTTGTAAGCAGCGCACTTGTTCTCAAGGGCCAGCTTCTGGATACGCGGGGTCAGACCATAGTGGCCGCCGATGATCTTGGTGACAAGACCTTCTTCGCCCAGATGGTTCAGACCTCTCTCCTTGCCGTCGCCCTGGCCAGCGGCATAGACGATGGTCAGGCCGGCGGGATGGCCGGTTTCCAGGAAGGTCTGCTGAATGGTGGCAGTGACGTCCTCGGGATGCACGCATCCGACAAAGCCGGAGAAGCCGAGGGTATCGCCGTCTTTAATGGCGGCAACTGCTTCTGCTGCGGTTACGAATTTTGCCATACTTGAATTTACCTCCAAAACTAACGTGCCTGAGACACGTTGAATATGAAATTACTTGTTTTTGGGGAGGGGTTCGCCGGTGAAGCTGGCTTTGCCCTTGTTGACAAAGGCGCCCATGCCTTCCACCTGGTCGGAGTTGGCAAAGCACAGACCGAACAGGTTGGACTCGTACAGGTTGCCGGAGACAAAGTCCATCTCCATGCCCTGATTGATGGCAGACTTGGCCAGCTGAACAGCGTTGGGGCTGTTGGAAGCGATCTTGGCAGCCATTTTCTTGGCGGCGGGAATCAGCTCCTCCAGAGGAACAACTTTCTGCACCAGACCCACAGCAAGAGCCTCTTCGGCTTTGATGCGGTTGCAGGTGTAGATCATCATCTTGGCAAAGCCCTTGCCGCACAGGCGGGACATGCGCTGGGTTCCGGCGAAGCCGGGGATGATGCCCAGGCCGCACTCGGGCTGTGCAAAGGAAGCGGTATCAGCAGCGATGCGGATGTCGCAGGCCATGGCCAGCTCGCAGCCGCCGCCCAGAGCGAAACCGTTGACCGCGGCGATAACAGGCTGAGGCATATTCTCGATGATCTGGAAAGCCTTGCTGCCCAGGATGCCGTAGGCCTTGCCCTGAGCGGGATCCATCTCGTACATCTCCTTGATGTCA
>CACZSJ010000069.1 GCA_902783825.1 Oscillospiraceae bacterium
ACGATTATACTGGGAGCGAAGATAACGATAAACATTAAAAAGTTATCATTAAAAAACAGATGGTTTTTGGAGGAGACGAGCATGAATACACAGAATCAAAGACTGGAAGTTATGAGAAAGCGCTGCAAAACGTCGTCAAAAGTTGTTGGCATCATTCAGATCATCGGAATCATAGGCGTGGTTTGTTCTTTGCTGGGCGTGGTGATCGGGATTGCGATGAAGGATACAATCAATGAGCAGCTTGCCCAGGCGGTGGCGTCCGGGCAGGTGACAGTGGAGAATTTCCAGCTTGGCGGAGGTGCCCTGCGTTTCGTGGTTAATTTCCAAGAGGCGTTCAAAGAAGGGAGCTACGCGATCCCTCTGGCTGTTAATTGCACGCTTGCCGCTGTCTTTAGCGCTGTGGCCGTTGTCGTGCTCGCCCTCTTCAAAAGCATTTTCAACGAGCTTGTAAAAGAAGAGACTCCGTTTTCGGACAAGGTACTTGGAAAGCTGAAGACCTGCTTTATCATCATCGCGCTTGTGTTGCTTGGCTTTGTCGGCGTCGGCCCCGGGGTGGTGGGAGCCTTGCTTATGTGGTGTGTTTACTCCATCCTCGAATACGGCAAAGTACTTCAAACAGAAGTTGACGAAACCCTGTGACGGAGGTTTGAACGATGGGAAAGATTATTCTGAGATTGGATCGTGTCATGGCGGACAGGAAGATGAGTCTGAAAGAATTGTCTGAGATCGTGGGCGTTTCCAATGTCAATTTATCAAAAATGAAAACCGGGAAAATCAGCGCCATCCGTTTTTCAACATTAGAGGCAATATGCGAGGCGCTCAACTGTCAGCCTGGCGATATTCTGGAATATCAGCCTGACGCGCCGGAAGCTGAGAGCCAGTGAAATCCAGACGTCTGGGGCGAAGAAGCTTGACCGGTAATTGAGGCGGCTTGGGATCATACGGGCCATTTGGATGCCTGGCAAGAGAAACCATTTCAGGGAAGAGAAAAAGCGTTTAACATGAGAAGAACCCGTCTGCAGGGTGTGTGTCGCACCCAGCAGACGGGTTAAAGCTTCTTTTTCGGGGGAGAGGGAGTATCGAATGTCTGTCGGCCTTGAAAAATGAGTGTGCGGCAGGGCTATAAGCCTGTATTTATGCGGATTTTCCACCGGCTGTCGGTGGTCAGATGTTCGGTTTTGGTCAGGCTTTCCGTTATGTTGACGTCTCTTGTCTTCCTGCGTAAAAAGATTCCTGGAAGCATCTTGACAAGCGAACTTGGCAATGCTATTATGATCTTGCCAAGCGTGCTTGTCAAAACGGAAAGGAAGAAATCAAACATGAAAAAAGAGGAAATCTTGGAAAAGATCAAACAAGAGAATAAGAAAAAAGATCCATATGTGCTGCAAGTGCAGTTTAAGGCCACCGCTTTAGCGTGCACCACCATGCTTCTTCTTGCATTCATCTATTTGGTATATGAATTGAAGACATATGATAGTTGGAACCCGGCGATCTATTCTATTATCACAGCGTATATTGCCGTTTTTACAGGATATCGTGGAATGAAAATCGAAAAGGATAGAGGGGTATACCTTATCTGGGCTATTGTGTCGGGTATTTTTACGATTCTGCTGATTTTGGAGTATTTCAAGGTTATCTGATATGAAAAATGAATTGCCATTAAAAAACCGATTAAAGGAAGTTCGGGCTGAACGAAATATATCTCAGCAAGCGCTTGCGGATATGGTTGGCGTATCCAGAAATACGATTAGTTCTCTGGAAACAGGGCAATATGAACCAACGGCAAAGTTAGCATATATCTTATGTATAGCGCTGGATATGAAATTTGAGGAATTATTCTTCTTTTAGCTCGTTTGGGCGAAATATGGAATAACAACAGATCATGCCGGGGGCATCCGCGAAAGAGATAAGCTGCATAGCAAAGTCGATGTTCTTGGCTGTCCTTCCCGGGATCGATAGATAGGGAGTGCAGGTATGCTCACGATTGAAAACAGAAGTGCCGCAATTGAGACGAACGGTGTTGCGAATCTGCGGCGGAATATTTCTTGTATTCAGAGGGCGAGCATGGTACAATAATTAAGTTAGATACAAAGACTGGGGGTGCGTTTGATGGTCGAAGAAGAACGGAAAGAAATGCTGGATTTTGAAAGCATCCAGGAAAAACGCACGGATGAACTGACTGCCTTGCTGGACAGCAGGGATATGAAGCAGCTCCAGCGGCTGATGGAAGACATGAACGAATTCGACGTGGCGGAGTTTTTGACGGAGATCGAAGACAACCGCATGCCGATGGTCTTCCGGCTGCTGTCCAAGGAGATGGCGGCGGCGGTGTTTTCCAACATGGAAGCGCCGGAGCAGGAGCGTATCATCAACTCCATTACAGACTCTGAGCTGGCGGGCATCGTGGAAGAGATGTTCGTGGACGACGCGGTGGATATGATGGAGGAGCTGCCGGCCAACGTGGTCAAGCGTGTCATGCGCACGGCCACGCCGGAGACCCGCAACCTGATCAATCAGTATCTGCATTATCCGGAGAACTCCGCGGGCAGCATCATGACCTCGGAGTTTGTGGATCTGAAAAAGTATATGAGCGTCAAGGAATCCTTTGCCCGCATCCGGCGGATCGGAGAGGACAAGGAGACCATTTACGTGTGTTTCGTCACTTCGGCGGATCGGCATCTGGACGGTATTGTCACGGTCAAGGATCTGCTGCTGGCTGATCCGGATACGGTAATCGAAGAACTGATGGATCGGAACGTGATTTTTGCCTCGACCACTGAGGACCAGGAGAGCGTTTCGGACAAGTTCTCGGATTACGACCTGCTTGCCATGCCGGTGGTGGACAAGGAGGGGCGTCTGGTGGGCATCGTCACCGTTGACGATATCATCGACGTTATGGAGCAGGAGACCACGGAGGACTTTGAAAAGATGGCCGGTATCACGCCGTCTGACAAGCCCTACTCCCGTACCGGCCCCTTGGAGATGTGGAAAAACCGCATCCCCTGGCTCATGTTCCTGATGCTTTCCGCTACCTTTACCAGTATGATTCTGACCCACTTTGAAGAGCGGCTGGCGGTGGTGGCCGGGCTGATTCCCTTTATTCCCATGCTGATGGGAACCGGAGGGAATTCCGGTGCCCAGTCCGCTACGGCGGTCATTCGAAGCCTGTCCCTGGGCGATACTGAGCCTGGAGATGCGCTGCGGGTTCTATGGAAAGAGTGGCGCACGGCGACCCTTTGCGGCATGAGCCTGGCGGCGGTCAATTTTGTCAAGATGATCCTGCTGGACGGGATGCTGCTGGGCAATGCCCATGTGACCATGGCGGTGGCGGCTACGGTCAGCCTCTCCATCGTGTTTGTGGTGATGTTCGCCAAGCTGGTGGGCAGCCTGCTTCCCATTGGAGCGGAGAAGGTTGGTCTGGATCCGGCTGTCATGGCAAATCCCTTGATTTCTACCCTGACCGATGCGGTGTCGTTGCTGATTTACATTTTGATTGCCAAACTGATTCTGGGAATTTAGGAGAAGCATTTCATGGAATTCGCGGCCTTGATCAACAAAATGGCGATTTTCGTGGTCCTGATGCTGATTGGCTATCTCTGCGCCCGCCGGGGCGTCACCGACGCCAACTACACCCGAACTACCAGCAAGCTGGTCATCAACGTCTTTATGTGCGCGACCATTCTCAAATCTGCTTTCGCCATGGAGACGGCGGTAAGCCTGGCTACCGTGGCTGTCGGCATGCTAGCCATGTGCCTGACCATCGCCTTTTGCTTTCTGGTGGGCTTTGCGGTCACCCGGCTGCTGCGGATCGAGCGGGAGCATGCCGCGCAGTTTGAGCTGCTGGTGGCCGTGGGGAACGCGATGTTTATCGGCGTGCCGGTGGCAGAGAGCGTGCTGGGGCCTCTGGCTGTGTTTTACATTGCCATGTCCGCCATCCCCTTTAACGTGCTTTTGTATTCCTACGGAATCTGGCTGCTGCTGGATCGTGGAGAAGGAGTGAAGCTCCGCTTCCGGGATGTGCTTTCGATCCCCCTGGTGACGTCTTTGCTGGCCATCCTGATTTTCCTGCTCAAGCCGCCGATTCCTACGGTGGTCCGGGAATTGGTGGACACCATGTCCGGCGCCACCATGCCGCTGTCCATGCTGGTGATCGGTGCCTCGCTGGGCGGCGTGAAGCTGGTGGACGCCTTTCGCAACAAAAAGCTGTATTTGGCCAGCTTTGCCCGCCTGCTGCTGACGCCGATTTTGTTGGGGCTGCTGACGGGGCTGCTGCATCCGGACCCGATGCTGCGAATGACCTGCATCATTGTGGCCGCCTGCCCCAGTGCCATTTTGGTTTCGATCCTGTCCATCCAATACGGGAAAGACTACGTGTTTTCTTCCCAGGGGATTTTGCAGAGCACGGCCTTATCCATGCTGACAATCCCGTTGATTCTTTATCTTTTCGCCTGAGCGGGGTGATTCTGTGCACATTCCCAGCGGCGCCAGCCAATGCATCGAAATCCTGGAGTTTGAACAAGCCCTGTCCCTGTCCGGGCAGCGCGGGGATTATGATGCGGAGAAATGGCTGTATGTGCCGGATTTCTATACGGAGTATCGATACATATTGGGAACGCGGGGGAGCAATCCGCTGATCTGCATCGGCATCAATCCCTCCACCGCCGCCCCGGACGATTTGGACAATACGCTCAAATCCGTTTCCCGCATTGCTGCGGGAAACGGATTTGACAGCTGGATCATGTTCAATGTCTATGCCCAGAGAGCGACCCGACCCGATCACATGGATCGACAGCGCAACGAAACGCTTCACCGGGAGAACATGCGAGCCTTTGCCTACATCCTGTCCCAGGTAGCGGCGGCTGGGAATCCTCCGGCGATCTGGGCTGCCTGGGGGACGATTTTGACCAAACGCCCCTATCTGCCGGACTGTGTGCGAGAGATGGTGCGGCTGGGCGAGGCGTATGGAGGCCGCTGGCTGTGCGCGGGAAAATGCTCCGCAGCGGGGCATCCTCATCATCCGCTGTATCTGCGCAAGGACGAGCCCGTGCGGGCTTTTGATATTCAAGGATATTTGGAGACGCTATGATGGAAACAAATGTGAAGCTGGCCATCTGCCAGCTCCGAACGGAATTGAACCGGGCGGAAACCATGATGAAAGCCGAGCGCATGGTGCGGGAAGCGGCGGACAAGGGCGCCGGAATCGTGGTGCTGCCGGAAATGTACAACACGCCTTATTCTCCCCGATATTTCCGGGAGGCGGCGGCCCTGGGGCATGAGGAAAGCGTCCGGGCCATGTCGGACTGGGCAAGAACCAACGGCGTGCTGCTGGTGGGCGGCTCTGTGCCGGAGGTGGAAGAGGGCAGGATGTACAACACCTGCTTCATCTTTGATGAGACAGGGCGGCAGATCGCCAGGCACCGGAAAGTGCATCTGTTTGAGATCGACCTGCCGAACATGCGCTTTTCGGAAAAGAGAAACTTCAGCGAGGGTCGGGAAATCACCACCTTTGAAACCCGCTACGGGATCATGGGGGCGGCGGTGTGTTTCGATGTGCGTTTTCCGGAGCTGTTTCGCGCCATGGCGGTACGTGGAGCGAAGATCATCTTCCTGCCCGCCCAGTTTAATATGAGTACAGGGCCAACACACTGGCAGATGGCGATCCGTTCCCGGGCGGTAGATAACGAGCTGTTTGTGGTGGCGGCCTCGGCGGCGCGTTATGAGGATTTTCATTATGTGTGCTGGGGGCATTCCCTGGTGGCGGATCCCTTTGGAACCGTGCTGTGCGAGGCGGACGAGACGGAGCAGATCCTTTACGCGGATATCGACCTGGAGCGGGTAGAACAGGTGCGCGCCCAATTTCCTACCTTTCTGCATCTGCGCCGGGACGTATACACGGTGGCGGAATGAACGCACTGCGTGAGGCCATTGCGGCCTATCTACCTTATAATCATCAGGAGATCCGGGACAAAGAAGTAATCCTGGCCTATTTGGACGCCAATGAAGACGCGTTCCTGCGCAGCAATCTGCTGGCGCACATGACGGCCTCAGCTTGGGTAGTCAATTCCAGGCGGGACAAGGTGCTGATGGTGTACCACAAGCTGTATGATTCCTGGTCTTGGACCGGCGGCCATGCGGACGGGGAGACGGATCTGCTGGCCGTGGCGCTGCGTGAGGTTCGGGAAGAGACCGGGGTGACGCATGTTCGGCCTGTGCGGGAGGAGATCTATTCGCTGGAGGTACTGACGGTGGACGGCCATGAGAAGCACGGCGTCTATATACCCAGTCACCTGCACCTGAACGTGACCTATCTGCTGGAGGCGGACGAGCAGGACAGTCTGCATATCTGCCGGGAGGAAAACAGCGGCGTGGCCTGGTTCTCTTTGGAAGAGGCGCTGCGTGCCTCCACGGAGCCCTGGTTTGTTCAGCGTATATACAAAAAACTCAACGATAAATTGGCGGCCGTCTCGCTCGCAGACGGCTAAGCCAGTGAGAAAACGACGAGCGCCCACCGAAATCCGGTGGGCGCTCGCCGTTGTATGCAGGGCGTTTATCCGCCAAAGACGGCCAGCAGGAAGCCGGCGGCGACGGCGGAACCGATCACGCCGGCCACATTGGGACCCATGGCGTGCATCAGCAGATAATTGGAGGGATTTGCCCGCTGTCCTTCTTTCTGAGATACCCGGGCGGCCATGGGGACGGCGGATACGCCGGCCGAGCCGATCAGCGGATTGATCTTTCCCCCGGTGAGTCGGTACATGAGCTTGCCCAGCAGCAGGCCGCCCAGGGTGGCAAACTCAAAGGCAACCAGGCCGAGGCAGATGATAAACAGGGTCTGGAAGGTGAGGAAGCGATGATAGACCGCGGTAGCGCCCACCGAGATGGACAGAAAGATGGTAACGGTATTCATCAGCGCATTCTGCGCCGCGTCGCTGAGCCGGTCGGTCAGGCCGCTTTCCTTGAACAGGTTGCCCAGCATCAGACAACCCAGCAGAGGCGCCACCGAAGGGAGAAGCAGACACACGAAAACCGTGACGATAATGGGGAAGAGAATCTTCTGCTGCTTGGAGACCGGGCGCTGCTGCTCCAT
>CACZSJ010000070.1 GCA_902783825.1 Oscillospiraceae bacterium
CCTCCCACGTGTTGCTCACCAAGCAGATGACCGTGTACCTGCCTTACGGCTACGATGAGAACGGGCAATACAACGTGCTGTTTCTCCTGCACACCTCCGGCGGCAATGAGGACACCTGGCTGGTCCATCCCCACGAGTACCGCTTCGCGGATTCCACAGAGGCGGTCAGCGTCAAGAACATGCTGGACAACCTGATCCAGCAGGGCTACTGTGAACCGCTGATCGTGGTGGCGCCCAGCTGCTATCTGGACGAAAACGCATTCTACGGCGGCAACAATTCCCACAACTACGAGCAGTTTGACTGGGAATTCTCCCAGGATATCCTGCCCTTTGTGGCGGAACATTACGCCACCTACGCTCAGGGCGGCAGCCAGGAGCAGTTGGAGGCGGCCCGAGAGCACTTCGGCGTGCTGGGAGCCAGCTTTGGCGCTTACATGAATTACATCAGCATTTTTGCCACCCATATGAATCTGCTGTCCAATTACGCCTTTGTTGGCGGCGGCGCCATCGACTACTGGTATTGTTACGAGCGCTGGGCCAACCGGGGCTATCTGGACTTTGATCTGGATTGCGTGTACATCATCGAAGGGGAATACGACGACCGCTTCGCCCCAGAAAACTCCTATCTGAATCTGCTGAGCAACGCCAACGACTTTTTCAATGAGGACAATCTGCACTTCTCCACCATCTACGGCGCTGGGCACGAGCCCCGCGCCTGGGTCAACGGGCTGTACAACACCCTGCAGGTCTTTTTCCGGGACGAGCCTTATCCCATCCCCTACCAGAAGCAGTAAAGGGGCACAGCCATGGAAATGCGATTTTGCATGCATTGCGGCGCGCCGCTCCAGCCGCGGCAGCACCGGGAAGAGGGGATGCTCCCCTACTGCGCGCGCTGCTCCGCCTTCCGCTATCCGGTGTTCAACACGGCCGTGAGCATGATCGTGCTGGACGAGAGCCGCAGCCGGGTGCTGCTGGTCCGGCAGTACGGCAAGCCTCACTATGTGCTGGTGGCCGGCTATGTGAATCGGGGAGAGGACGCGGAGGACGCGGTGCGTCGGGAGCTGCGGGAAGAGCTGGACTTGTCGGTCAGCTCCTTGCAGTTTAACCGCAGCCACTACTACGCCCCCAGCAACACCCTGATGCTCAACTTTACCGTCACCGTGGCGGTGATGACGCCCAAGCCCAACCGGGAAATCGACGACTGGAAGTTGTTCAGCCTGCCGGATGCCCGGGAGAACATCAAGCCCGGCAGTTTGGCCGCCGCTTTTCTCCGGGGCTATCTGGACGGATGCTACGAGTTTCCTGACTATGGAGGTGAAACCCAGCCATGAGCTATGATTTGGAACGCTTTGTCCGGGCGCAGATCGGCAGCTATGAGACTGCCCTTTGGGAAATGCGCCGCGGGCGCAAATGCAGTCATTGGATGTGGTACATTTTCCCCCAGATCGCGGGTCTGGGCATGAGCTCTACCGCGCAGTACTATGCCATCCAGGACCTGCAGGAGGCGGAGGAGTACCTGGCCCATCCCATTCTTGGGTCCCGGCTTCTGGAGATCAGCCGCACCCTGCTGAGCGTGGACAGCGACGATGCCTATGCGGTCTTCGGCTGGCCGGACAATCTGAAGCTGCGCTCTTCCATGACCCTCTTTTCCTGCGCGGCCGTGGATGAGCCGGTGTTTCAGCAAGTGCTGGACAAGTTTTACGGCGGTTTGCCCGATGAACGCACCCTGGCGCTGCTGGGCCTGTAAGCTCCGCAGACAAGAGAAGCCCCCGCGGGAGGTCCAACACCTCCCGCGGGGGCTTTTTCTGTTTCTTTTCAGTCCGGCGCTTCCTGCCGCAGGGACAGCTCCCCGAAGCGGAGGGTCTCCTCCCTGCCGTCGTCATAGCGCAGGGCCAGGGAGTAGTCCGGGTTCACCGCCAACGCCAGCGCCCCTCTCCGCTCTCCCTCATGCAGGATCCAGACCCTGCGGCCAAGGTTTATACAGGCAGCCCGATATTCCTCCAGGCAGACGTCTTCCTCTTGCAACCAGGCGGCATAGAGGCTGTCCAGCTCCCGCAAAAGCGCATCGCTCAGGGCGTCCAGATCCACCTGTCGCCCAGTCTGGGTATACAAAGATCCCGCCAGCTCCCGCAGTGGCGGCGGAAAGTCCTCCCGACGGGTGTTGCCGTTGATGCCCACGCCGATGATCACCGCCCCGCGGGGATCTCCCGGCAGCTCCAGCCGTTCCGTCAGGATGCCGCAGATTTTCTTGCCCTCCAGCAGCAGATCGTTGGGCCATTTGATATCCGGCCACACCCCGGCGCAGGCCGCTACCGCCCGGCGGGCCGCCACCGCCGCCAGCGGCGCCAGCTCCGCGCAGCGAGCCGGCGGGCAGTCCGGCCGGAACAGCAGGGACAGATACACGCCGCCCGGCGGCGAGGCAAACTCCCGGCCCAGGCGGCCTCGACCAGCCGTCTGTTCCCGGGCCGCTACCGCCGTGCCGGAGGCCGCCCCCTCCCGAGCCATGGCCTTCAGTCGACTGTTGGTGGAATCTACCGTGTCCAGCAGATACAGCGGTGCCTTTCGTTCCATGCTCAGGCCTCCGGCAGTGCCCAAAAGTCTGCCAGCGCCTGTCGACTTCCCGCCACGATGGAAGGCTTGCTGCCGTCGAAGGGAAGCGCTTCTCCCTGTGCGCTGAGGCAGTCTCCCCCGGCCTCGCGTACCAGCAGCACCCCGGCCGCATAGTCCCACAGGGACGTGGACAGCTCCAGATAGAGTCCCGCCCGACCGGCCGCCACGCTGCACAGATCCAGTGCCGCCGAGCCTTGTCTGCGAATGTCCAGTCCCACCCGGCACAGCTGCTGGATCCGGCGGAAGCTCTCCTGAATCAGATCCGTCCGGTAGGGCGCCGTTCCTACACAGATCAGCGTCTCCGAAAGAGGCGCCTCTTCCGTATGAATGGGCTTTCCGTTAAGGAAGGCCCCGCCGCCGCGCACCGCGTGAAACATTTCCTCCACATAGGGATTGTACACCGCACCGGCCAGCAGCTGCCCTCGGCTCATATAAGCTACGGAAATGCAGCTGTGGTTCAAATGACGGACAAAGTTCATGGTCCCGTCGATGGGGTCGATGACGAAGAGATGCTCCGCCTGCAGATCATCCTGCTGATCGTTTTCCTCGCAGTAAAACTTCGCCTCCGGCAAAGCTTCCCGCAGACGGTCCACCAAAAACTGCTGCACCTGGCAGTCATATTGGGTCACCACATCCCGGTGATCGGTTTTGCACGCGGCCAGTACTCCGCGGGCGTGGAGCAGCAACTCCCCCGCCTCCCGCTGGGCCGTCATGATGTGCTGACAGATTTCCCATGCCTTCGTCTCCATATTCTCCGCCTCCTTATTTCGCCGGGCATTATATCACAGGCGCCGACGCCTGTCGAGCCGCCTAAGGCAAAGAGCCGCAGCATTTCCCTCTGCTGCGGCTCTCGGTTTTTCCTTCTATTCTTCGCTCTTCCCGGCTTCCATATCCAGATCGAAGCCGTCCAGAGCTGCCGCCTGCTGTTCCCGTTCCCGGGCAGCCGCCCGGCGGCGCTGTTCGGCCCGGCGGCGTTCCTCCAGGTGCTTCCGGCGCAGGCTGCGGTAGCGAATCACCAGGAGGATATACGCGGTGCTCAGCACCAGAATGATCACCAGCAGCGTAATGACCCAGCCTTTGGAGAAGAACTCCCGGGTTTTCATTTTCATAAATTCCCCCCGGGCCAGCTCCACCTCGGAGCCGGTCACCAGCCGGACGCTGCCGTAGTCCTTGCCTTCCACAACGATCTGAGCCTCACCCAGCACGGTGCCCGCCGCCAGCGGAGCCACCAGCCGTTCGTCATGGATGGTCACCTTCGTCTCCACACTGCCCGGATCCACGTCGTTGGGCAGCAGAAGCTCCACATTCTGCTGGGCGTACAGCGGCGTCTGCCCATCGCCCTGGGCCAGATCCACCGTCGCCTGAGCCAGCACCTCCGTGGTGCTCAGCACCGTCCGATAAGAAAAGTTCTCGAATGCCCAATCGTAGAGCGTGATGGTGTCAGAAAAGTTGCGGTACTCCTCCAGGCCGGCATTGAGCCAGCCGTTGCAGCCCATGACCACCGCCATCAGCTGGACCCCGTCCTTCTTCGCCGTGGAGAGCAGACAATAGCCCGCAGCGCGGGTATATCCGGTCTTGATGCCCTCGGCGTACTCGTACAGGTAGCGGCTGCCGCCGTAGTCGGACTGGGGATTGATGAGGGCGTTGGAGTTGCCGATGGGCTCCCCGTCATTGAGCTTGATGGATTCGGTTGTGTAACTGACGCTGTTGGCAATCTCCATGAAATCCGGATGCCGCATAGCCTCCAGGGTAATCAGACAGATATCGTAAGCCGAGCTGTAGTGATCCTCCATAGGCAGGCCGTTGGTGTTGGCAAAATGGGTGTTGCTGCAGCCAAGCGCTTGGGCCCGCTGGTTCATCTTGTCCACGAAGGCGCTGACGCTGCCCTCCAGATAGCTGCCGATGACATTGCAAGCCTCATTGGCCGAGGAAATCATGGCGCAGTAGATCAGATCCCGCATGGAAAGCACATCTCCGGGATTGATGCCCGCGGAGCTGCTGTCCTCTCCCAGGCCTTCCCGACAGTCAGCCTGGGCGGTCACCATGTCGTCCATGGCGCAGCGGCCGCTGGAAACCGCATCCAGTGCCAGCAGCACGGTCATAATCTTGGTCAGGCTTGCCGGCGCACGCCGCTCGTCCTTATTCTTTTCCAGCAGCACACGGCCGGAATTCAAATCCAGCAGCACGGCCGCCTGCGCGTCCAAGGCCGGCTCCGTCAGGGCGGAGGCCGCCGGCGCGCCCAAGGCGAAGAGCAGGCAAAAGATCAGCAGCAGGGGAAAAAGTCTGATTTTTTTCATTTTGTTCTCCCGTTTTTCCCGGAATGTGGTATAGTATATGTGAAAAGATTTCGCACACCGCTTGGGGTCTTGACGATCGCACAGAGAAAACCGTCGAGATTTCGCTCGTTTTCTCAGTCAAATGATCGCTGCATATATGGCAAAACGCTTTGGCGTTGCGCCATCGCATCCTCATTATAAGGTTTCCCCCGGGGAAATGCAACTCAAAAATATGGCGTCCGAGGTTGTTCACCTATGAAAATTCTGGTCGTTGACGATGAAAAGCTCCTGGTCAAGGGGATCAAATTCAATCTGGAAAACGAGGGCTACGCCGTGGACACCGGCGATGATGGAGAGCAGGCTGTCTCTCTGGCCCGTGCCGGCAACTATGATCTGATCATCCTGGATCTGATGATGCCCAAGAAGGACGGGCTGGAAGCCTGTCAGGAAATCCGCAGCTTTTCCACAGTGCCCATCATCATGCTTACCGCCCGCAGCGAAAAGGCGGATCTGCTCCTGGGCTTCGAGTCCGGAGCGGACGACTACATCACCAAGCCCTTTGATATTCTGGAGCTGAAGGCGCGGGTGCGCGCCATGCTGCGTCGGGCTTCTCTTTCCGCGCCGGCGGAAGCGGAGACATCCAGCGTGCTGCAGCGAGGGCACATTTCCGTGGATCCACAGCGGCGCAGCGCCTGGCGGGACGGGCAGCCGGTGGAGCTGACCATGAAAGAATTTGACTTGATCCTCTTCCTGATGACCCATCCCGGCAAGGTCTACAGCCGGGAATCCCTGCTGGATCTGGTCTGGGGCTACGAATACCAGGGCGATACCCGCACGGTGGACGTGCATATTCGCCGTCTGCGAGAAAAGTTGGAGCTGAATCCTGCCCAGCCCGCCTATATCATCACCAAATGGGGCGTGGGTTATTACTTTGCGGACTGAACGGAGTCGGCTATGCATAGTATACGTTTTCAATTCATCGCCTTTATCACGGCGCTGCTGCTGATTTTGCTGCTTCTGCTCAACACCTATCCCCTGAGCACTTCCCGGGACGCGGTGTTTGAGGAAAAGCGCAGCTCTCTGTCCGGTCAGGCCGCCGTGGTGGCCTCCTCGCTGTCGGGTCTGGACAGGCTCAATCAGGCAGGGGTTTCGGAGATTCTGCGCTTTCTGGATATCAGTGGCTTTAGCCGCATCGTGGTAACCAACAGCGCCGGCCTGGTCATCTATGACGATGCCGGGCAGGTCGGCGGCAGCGCCGGGATCGAGGATATCCG
>CACZSJ010000071.1 GCA_902783825.1 Oscillospiraceae bacterium
GGAGGCCAGATAGGCGGGGTAGCCTTCTTCGCCGGGCATCTCTTCCAGACGACCGGACATCTCACGCAAAGCCTCGGCCCAGCGGGAGGTGGAGTCAGCCAGAACGGCCACGTCGTAGCCCATATCGCGGAAGTACTCCGCAATGGTGATACCGGTGTAAATGGAGGCCTCACGGGCCGCCACAGGCATGTCGGAGGTGTTGGCGATCAGAACCGTACGCTTCATCAGCGGTTCGCCGTTGCGGGGGTCGTTCAGCTCGGGGAACTCCATCAGAACGTCGGTCATCTCGTTGCCGCGCTCGCCGCAGCCGATGTAGATCACGATGTCCACGTCGGACCACTTGGCCAGCTGGTGCTGCACCACGGTCTTGCCGGAGCCGAAGGGTCCGGGAACAGCGGCGGTGCCGCCCTTGGCAATGGGGAACAGGGTGTCAATGATCCGCTGGCCGGAGTTCATGGGCCGGCTGGGTACGTACTTTCTCTCATAGGGTCTGGCAATACGCACGGGCCAGCGCTGAATCATGGTCAGCTGATGCTCTTTGCCCTTATCGTCCTTCACCACAGCGACCACGTCGGTGACCACGTGCTCTCCGCTTTCCACCGAGACCACTTCGCCGGAAATGCCGTAGGGCACCATGATTTTGTGAAGGATGGCGCTGGTCTCCTGCACGGTGCCCAGCACGTCGCCGGCCGACACCTTATCGCCGGGATTGGCAACGGGCACAAATTCCCATTTCTTTTCCCGGTTCAGCGCAGGTACGTCCGTACCGCGGGTGATGCAGTCGCCGGAGAGGGCGCGCATCTCGGGCAGAGGACGCTGGATGCCGTCGTAAATGTTGTCCAGCATGCCGGGTCCCAGTTCCACAGACATGGGCATGCCCGTGGTCACGACGGCGGCGCCGGGTCCAAGGCCGGAGGTCTCCTCGTAGACCTGGATGGAAGCCTTGTCACCGGTCATATTCAGGATCTCGCCTATCAGTCGCTGGGAGCCTACGCGCACCACGTCGGAGACGTTGGCGTCTGCCAGGCCCTCGGCCACCACAAGCGGTCCGGATACTTTGGTAATCGTTCCACTCATACACATACTTCCTTTTTATAGAATTGAGTGCAGGGATCAGTCTCCCAGAATATTTGTGCCCACGGCACGCTCGACCGCGGCCCTGAGCGCCGACTGACCGAGCCCAATAGAGCCCTCCCGGCCGGGGATCAGAATGATCGCAGGCGTGGGCGAGTCCTTGAATTTGTCAATCTCCGCGGACATCTGAGCGGCCAGGGTCTCCTCGATGTAGAGGATGGCGTACTCGTCGCTCTCCCGGGTAACGGTCCGCAGGATTTGCGTTGCCTCGGCGGCGCTGGCAGCCGGAAAGGTCTCCAGACCCAGGGCCTTGAAGCCCATGACCGTCTCTCTGCCGCCGATTACTCCAATTTTAAGCATACAGATCACGCAGCCTTTCCCGGATGACCTCGGGCGAAATGCCCGCAAGTCTGCCCGTGAGGATCATGCGCACGGCGGTGATCTCCCCTTCCACGGCAGCCAGATAGGCCACCAGCGGCTCACAGCCGAAGCTGACAAGCTTGGCCTCGGAAAGGAAATCGTTCACCGCGTTGTCGCAGGCCAGTTCGAATGCGGTCATGCTGCCGCCGTCCACCGCGTCCACGCCCAGGGCTGCCGCCTTTTCCAGCTTGGTGTTGGCAAACAGCGCGGCAATGGCTTCCTTGTCGGAGGCGCTGGTGATCCGCTCGGCGGACACGCCTCCGCCCGGAAGAATCACGGAACCGAGGAACGCCGCATCCTTGCCCATGCGCAGGGTTCGAACCGCGCTTTTCAGGTTGGTGCTGTCAATGAGCACCTCCGCGTAGCGCTCCAAAAACGGATTGCCGCTGTCCCTGGCCAGAGCCTTCACTTCGGAGAAGTAGGCGTTGTCCAGCACGAAATCCGCCAGCTGCGGATTGCCCGTGCGGGCCAGAACCGCCTTGGCCTCCTCGGTAGCATGGCCCAGTACGCCGGACAGATCGCCGAACCTGCCTTCGTTGTAGGCGGCCAGAAACGCCGCCGGATCCACGCGGCCGGAACCGCTGAGCAAACGCTCAGGCTCCGTCCCCATGGCCTCGGCCTTGATGATGGTCTTGGCGTTGTGGTAGTCGTACTTCATGCGAAACACGTCCACAATGCTGCTGTCCGGGGCCAGTTGCGCCATCTCCGCAAAAATCTCGTTGCGGTGGGCAGCCAGGGCGTCTTCCACCTCTTTGGCGCTCATCTGGGCCATGTCCTCATAACCGCAGTCCGTCAGGAGCTTGGCGGCCTCCTCATAGCTGGGCGCGTCCAGCATCCGCTGGGCCCGCTCATCGTTGAGCAGCCGAGGCTCCCTGGCCCGCAGCATGGCGGACAGGCACAAATATGCGTCTTGTTTGATTGCCTTATTAGCCAATTTCTTCCCTCCCTGTATCGGGATGTACCGCGCTCTTATTCAAAGAGCAGGCCGGCAAGCTCGGCGGCCATATCGCCCCGGCACAGCTCCACCAGGAGCTCCACCGTGCAGTTGACCTCCACGTTGCCGCGGCGCAGCAGCAGTCCGCCGTCAAAGTTTCCGGTGTCCGCAGAAAGACTCATCTTCCCGCCCTTCCGCTTTTCGTTGGCGGCCTTGACCACCTGCTCGCCAAGCGCCGCCCGGTCTCTTGCGTTGAGGATGATCTCCTCATCGCCGCTTACCGAGGCGTTGGCGGCCAGCTTCGCCAGGAAATCCACATACTGTTCCTGGGGCAGCTGCTGGATCTTCTCCTGCGCCAGATCAAAGCTCCGGGCCACCATCTCCTGCTTGACCGCCAGCAGACTCTTCTTGGCTTCCATCTGCTCGATGCGCTGCTGACTGTCCAGCTGATCCTGGCAGGCCTTTACGCCCGCGCGGATTTTCTCTCCGTAGAGATCCCCGGCTTTCTTCTCAAATTCCTCGCGGATACTCGCGCACTGCTGCTCCGCCTGAGCGAGGATCGCGTCGGCCTGATCCTTGGCGTCGGCCTGGATATGCGCGATGATTTTTTCAGTGCCTTTCATGGTATCCTCCTTGCGTTTCGAGTCTTATTCGTATCAGATGGCATTGAGCATCATGAAGGATGCCAGCAGAGACAGAATGGCGTAGAACTCGACAGTGATACAGAGGATCATGCCCTTGGACCAGTCATCCGGCTTTTTGGCCAGAATGTTGATGGAGGCCGCAGCCACCTTGCCCTGGGCAGCGCCGGACACCAGGCCGCCGATGCCGATGGGAAGGCAGGCGCCGAAGATCTGCCAGCCCTGGGCCACGGTCATATCCACGCCGCCGAGACCGGCCAGCTTGCTGAAGGCCAGGAACCAGATGACGAAGCCGTACAGGCCCTGGGTACCGGGGATAACCTGCAGGATCATTGCCTTACCGAACTTGCTGGGGTCCTCGGACACCAGACCGGCGCCCGCCTGACCGGCGTAGCCGGTACCGAGAGCGGAGCCGCTGCAGGCCAGGCCCGCCGCAAGACCGGCGCCCAAAAGCCCGATGGCATAGCCGTTAAAAATGCTCAGAAAATCCATTTGTTCTTCCTCCTAATTGATATCTTTAAAAAATTCAAATGCGTTTAGTTTTCTTTCGCGCGGACATATTTGGTTCTGATCTTCAGCGGCTGGAAAGCCCGACCGCCGTCCTGATAGAACTTGCCGAAGAACTCCAGGCACTGCAGACGCAGGTCATGCACGAAGCAGCCCAACAGGTTCAGTGCGAAGTTCATGGTGTGTCCGATCAGGAAAATGAGCAGGAAGACCAGAATTGTAAAGAGGTTGACACCCATTCCCTCGGCAGGCATCGCCGCGATGGTGTTGAACACCTGACCGACCACGCTGCCGGCCAGCATCAACGCCATGATACGGGAGTAGGACAGAATGTCGCCGAACCAGCCGGTGAGCGTATTGTAGATGCAGCCCACCGCCGCCGTCACCTTGCCGAAGCCTTTGCTGTGACGTCCGGCGCCGAAGAGCAGCGCCACCACGCCCACGATCAGGATCACAAGACCCGGCGTCGTGGGGATGGAGAGGATCCCCAGCATGGGCAGCGCATACAGGATACCGCCCAGCAGGATGACCCACAAAGCTCCCTCTTCAAAAACCGCGTCCAGGGGATTGCCGTCTCTGACCTTCACCACCGCGCTGACAATCATGCCCACGTTCAGGTGGATCAGACCCAGAACCATGGCGCCGTACAGCACAGGCTCCGCGCCGCCCTTGGCCAGCGGGTTAAACAGATAAGGCAAGCCCTGCCAGGTGCTCTGGGGATTGAACATATGTACGATCCGGTACGGCGCATCGCCAAACAGACCGCCCGTCAGCGCACCCATGATAAAGGTGGAGATGCCGCAGTAGAGCAGCAGCTGGCAGAAGGCCAGCGTTCCGCCCTGGGGCTTGATCTTCTTCATCGCCACCAGCGCCGCCAGCACCATCAGGACACCGTAGCCCATGTCCGCCATCATCAGCCCGTAGAACAGGATGAAGAAGGGCGCCATCAAGGGGTTGGGGTCCACGCTGCCATAGGCAGGGAGGCTATACATGTTGGTGACCATGTTCAGGGAATTGGTCACGGCGTTGTTTTTCAGTTGGACCGGAACCTGTTCGTATTCTTCCTTGTCCGGATCCGAGGTTTCCCAGGCGCATTCGTAACGCTCCAGGATTGCTTCCAGCTCGGCTTCCTTTTCCGCCGGCACCCAGCCTTCCAGCACCAGAGTCGTCTCCGTGCCGAAGAGCCGATCCTCGGCCTCAGCCGCCGCGATTTTGACGCTGAGCCGGTCGGAGGCCAGCTTCAGCTCATCCCGGTTGCCGCCGCGTCCAGCGATATCCGCGCTCCAGACGGCCTTCTCCTCGGCCAGCTTTTGCAGCGACTCCTCCGCCCGGAGGATCTCCTCCTGAGGCGTGCCGCTCATGCCGCCGAAGGCCGTGGCGGTAAAGCCATAGCTGCGCAGGCACTCCTGCACCGCTTGCAGGCATTCCCGCATGCAGACCAGCAGGACATAGTTTGCGCTCTTGTCCTGAGAGACGGTAAACATCTCCGCCTCCTCAGCCGCCTCCTCCAGGGCCTTGCTCACATCCGCCAGTGGGATGCGGCCGGGGATAGAGCCGGTCAGGACCGCGGCCCGCTCCGTGCCCTCCGTATCCAGAGGCAGAGGCAGGCTCTTCCAGGGCGTCAGGCTTTCGATCAGGTTGTGCAGACGGCTCTCCTCAGCTCCCGCCCGGCGGACCCGCTCGTCAGCGGCGCCGATGGCCTCCGCCAGCTTCATCGCGTCCTCCAAGCCTTCGTCGCTGAGCAGCTCCTCCTGGCTGAATTCCGGCTTGGCCGAGAGCAGCTTGCTCTTAACCGGCGCGTACTTATCCAGCAGGGCTACCGCGTGGTCCAGCGTGTTCTGCCTGGCCTTGATGGCCATCAGACTGCTGCTCTCCCGCCGGACCAGACCCAGGGCTTCGGTTTCCTGAAGCGCCGGTCCAATCTCCGACAGTTCCACACAGCCAAGGCGCTGCATCTGGCGCAGCAGCTCTTCCTTCCGGGAGCGGACAACCATAAGCCGAAGCCGTTTCATTTTTAAAATGGCCATGTCAGTTGTTCACTATCCTTTCCACAATGAGAGCGGCTGCCTGATCCAGCTTGGCGCTGGCCTGTTCCCGCAGCCGGTCCTTGCGTATTTCCAGCTCCCGGGAGAGCTCTCCCGCTTCGTCAGCGGCTTTTTTCTCCGTCTGCTGTCGCAGCTCCGCCAGTTCGTTTTCCGCCTTGGCCGCCGCAGCGTCCAAAGCCGCCCTGCCGGCATCCTGCGCATCCGCAAGCATTTGCTTTGCTTTTCCCTCCGCTCCGGCAATCGCAGCTTTCGCCTGAGCCTCGGCCTCGGTAATGTTTGTAATCGCCTCAAATGACATTGGCACACCCCCTTTGTTTTTTTCTCCCTTGTTTGCTCTTTGCCTTTCCTCTATGTGCGGAAAAACAAAATGAATATGCTGAATCCTAGCATATCATAATTCCTATCGTCTTTCAAGGAAAAACCATTCCTCTCCCATGAGAGCCTCTTGGATATCCATGACAGACTTTATTGTTAATATAATAACCTGTAGTGCGGCATCTTGTCAAACAGATTCTTTGTGTTTTTACAGAAAAGGCCAAATGCTTGTATTTTTTCGGGGGCTTTTGTCGGTCTTTTTCCCTGTTTCGCCGCTGTTTTTTCCACGCAGCAGACAGCGGGCGGCGCGGGGAAGCGCCGGGGAAATACAGGCGCTTGCGAAATTCTCCATTTCATGTATAATTATGGTATGCTGAGAAAGCCGTTTACCGCACACGGAAAGAAGGGTCGCCATGCAGCTTGTCAAAAAGCTTTTCTCTTTTCTCCTCTGCGCCGTCTTTTTCCTTTCGCTCTCCGTCTCCGCCTTGGCCGCCAGCAGTCCGGAGCCTTTTGAGCTGACCCTGCTGATCGACGGGAGCGACGATACCACCGTACGCGCCTATCAGGAATCCTATGCAGGCAACCTGTATCTCTCCCTGCTGGATCTGTCCCGGGCGCTGGACGGGACGGCCGGACAGTTCCGGCTGGAATATGGCTATTCCGCCGAGAACGGAGAGTCCTTCACGGTGCGCAAGGGACAGAGTCCCGCTCCGGAGGCGCCGGGCATCACCCGGCTGCACATTGCGCCCAGCCCCGGCGTCAACCACTTGCATCTGAGCCGCAACCGTTTCTATGTCGAGGAGCAGGAGCGCAAGTATTATACCTACCGATCCACCGACCGGGATCTGTACATGAGCCTTTTGGACGTTCAGCTGATGCTGGACATCTCCGCGTCCTACGTATCGGACAGCTGTATCCGGCTCTCTCCCGGCACAGGCTTTTCCGTTCCTATGGAAGAGCTGATCGCCCAGGGCTACTTTGACGCGTTTGACAGCATCCTGCTGGCCGATGCGGACACCGGGAAGGCCCTGTACAGCAGTGCTCCCAATCGGATCGTGCCCATTGCCAGCCTCAGCAAGCTGATGAGTTACCTGCTGCTGGCTGAGGCCATGGAGGAAGGACGGCTGCATCCGGAGGATATCATCACCATTTCGCAGCGGGCCGCCACCCTCTCCCTCTCCGCCGACGGCATCGTTTTTTTGTCGCCGGGTGCGGAAGTTCCCGCCCAGGAGCTGCTGGAAGCCATGCTTCTGGCCTCCAGCAACGAGTCCGCGCTGGCGCTGGCGGAGGCAACGGCCGGCACGGAGGAGGACTTCGTCCGGCAGATGAACGACCGGGCTGCCGCCTTGGGTCTGCGGACGGCCTGTTTCTATTCCCCCCACGGCCTGCCTGTGTACAACGACAGTACGCTGCCTGCCAAGCTGCAAAACCGCATGAGCGCCAGCGACCTGTTCCGGCTGGTCCGCATGATTCTGTCCCATTATCCGGACATCACCCAAATCACCTGCAAGCAATACTGCAAAATGGAAAAGCTGGACTACAACACCGCCAATTCCAATCCTCTGGTTTTCAACCTCGAGGGGGTCAACGGCTTGAAGACCGGCTCCACCAACAAGGCCGGCTACTGTCTGGCCGCTACGATGCCGGTGCGCAGCGGCGATGAAACCCACACCGTCGTCCTGCTGCTGCTGGGCGCGGAGAGCGCCGATGTGCGGGGCCAGGCGGCGGAGCTTTTGCTGCGCTACGCCCGAGATTATTACGAAAAGAACGGATTTTAATCCATGGACAGCTATCAACGACATCAACGGATCTGGAAGCTGCTGGCCTTCCTGATGAAATGCTGGATCCCACGCAAATTCAATCTGCGTTTTCAGCCGCTGCAGCAGGAAGGACCCATCCTTTTGATCGCCAACCACACCTGCGCCTGGGATCCGATTCTGGTGGCCACCGGCATGGGCAGGAGGCAAATCTATTTTGTCGCCAGCGAGCATCTGTTTCGCATGGGTCTGGTCTCCCGGCTGATCAACTGGCTCGTGGCGCCCATTCCCCGGCGCAAGGCCACCCTGGGAACGGACACGGTGAAAGCCTGTCTGCGCCACCTGCGCGCAGGTCACTCGGTGTGTATCTTCGCCGAGGGCGAGCAGTGCTGGGACGGCAGAAGCCAGCCGGTTTTTCCCGCCACCGGCAAGCTGGCCAAGCTCGCAGGCGTCACGCTGGTGACCTACCGGCTGGAAGGCGGCTACCTGAGTCTGCCCCGCTGGGGCAGGAGGGTTCGCCGGGGCGCGGTATACGCCCATCCGGTGAAGGTCTATTCTCCGGAGCTGCTGAAAACCATGAGTCCGGAGGAAATCAACGAGGCCGTTGACCGGGATCTTTACGAAAACGCCTGGGAGCGGCAGAAGGCCGCCCCGGTGGCTTATCGGGGTCGTCGTCGGGCGGAGGGCCTGGAGCGGGCGCTGTATCTCTGCCCCGGCTGCCAGCAGATCGGAAGCCTGCGCAGCAAGGGCGATCGACTCTTCTGCGCCTGCGGGCTGGATCTGTGCTTTACCGAGACCGGCCTGTTCTCTCCTCCCCAGCCCTTTTCCACTATCGCGGACTGGGAGGACTGGCAGCGCCAGGCGCTGCACAGCCGTGTCTTTCCCCCGGGCGCGCTTCTGTTCTCCGATTCGGACATGCAGCTGAGTCTTGTCCTGCCCGATCACGAAGAACGCCGCCTGGGCAGCGGGCTGGCGCTGGAGCAATACGAGGATCGCCTGGTCTGCGGCGAGCAGGTCTTTCCCCTGACGGAGATCAACAGTATGGCCGCCGTGCTCAGCAGCCTGCTTCTTCTGAGCTTCCGTGGAAACTATTATCAGATCCGCGCGGAAAAGGACACCAACCTCAGAAAGTATTTGGAAATCTGGAGGAAACGCTAAATGGATTATTCTGCCGCTAATCAGGCCCTGTGGAACATCATCATTCAGCTCGGCTTGATCGCCGGCGCTATTTTGCTGGCAAGCTTTCTGCGTCAGCGGCTGGCGTTCATTCGCAAAAGCCTCATGCCCATCGCCGTGCTGGGCGGTTTCTTGCTGCTGCTCGCCAAATACCTGGGCCTGATCCACGTGGACACGCAGCTGATGGAAATGCTGGTTTATCACGGCATCGCGCTGGGCTTCATCGCCATGAGCCTGCGCGTGCCGGCGGAAAAGAGCGCCGGCGACGGGGATCTGACCGGTCTGAAATCCGGCGCCGTCATCGTCAGCACCTACATGGTGCAGGGGGTGGCGGGCTTGCTGATCAGCCTGCTGCTGGCCTACACCGTCATGCCCGGCCTGTTCAAGGCCTCCGGCCTGCTGCTGCCCATGGGCTACGGGCAGGGCCCCGGCCAGGCCAACAATGTGGGCTCCAGCTACGAAGCCCTGGGCTTCGCCGGTGGGCGCAGCTACGGTCTGGCCATCGCGGCAACCGGGTATCTGGTGGCCTGCATCGTGGGTGTGGTGATTCTGAATATCCTCTCCCGCCGGGGGAAAATCGGCAAGACCCGCGGCGACGCGGCCACGCAGCCTGACGCCTCTTTCTTCCAGAGCCGGGATGAAATTCCCATCTCTGACTCCATCGACAAGCTCTCCGTGCAGGTGGCCATGGTACTGCTGGTCTACCTGCTCACCTATCTGGCTGCCTGGGGTCTGACCTCCGGCATCGCCGCCCTGTCGGCGGGCCTGGCCGGCACCGTGAACACCCTGATCTGGGGCTTCAACTTCATCATCGGCGCGGCGCTGGCCATGCTGGTGCGGGTTTTGCTGGAAAATGGCCGAAAAAAACAATGGATCCGCCGGCAGTACCAGAACAACTATCTGCTCAACCGGATCTCGGGCTTCTTCTTTGACATTATGATCGTGGCCGGCATCGGCTCGATCAATCTGGAAGATATCCAGGGCCTCTGGATCCCCTTCCTGCTGACGGCCGCCGCGGGCGCTGTCCTGACCTGGCTGCATCTGCGTCTGGTCTGCAAGCGGGTCTACCCCGCCTACTACTACGAGGGTCTCATCTCCATGTACGGCATGATGACCGGCACCATCAGCTCCGGCGTCCTGCTGCTGCGGGAAATCGATCCGGACTTGGCCACCCCCGCCGCCAACAACCTGATTACCGGCAGCAGCTTCGGCATCATCCTGGGCGCGCCGGTGCTGGTTCTGGTGGGCTTGGCCCCCCGCTCGGACGCTATGTGCTGGCTGGTGGTGGCTCTGGCGGGTCTGTACCTGGCCCTGCTGTATCTGATGATCTTCAAGCTGAAACGGAAAAAGAAATAAAGCGCACAAGGCCGGCTTTCTTTCGAAAGCCGGCCTTGTCCTTCAAGCGGATGCATACCGCACAACAGCGGCACACACATCCTGAGCCAAAACCCACAAGGGGGAGGCAAGCAAATGCTTGCCCCCCCTTATGCGTCTCGCTGTTATACGGCGTACTTATCGTAGTACAATTCTGCCATCTGGCTTATGTAAATATATCCGCTGTTGGTTCCGTCATAAATCCGGGCAATCATCGCTCCGGCTATTGCCGGGTCATTGGTCTCCAGCAGCTGCTCCCAGAGCTCTTCATACTCTTCATCTTGCATACTCTCCAGGGTAAAGGCGCACTGCATTTCCGCGTCGGCAATGGAGGTGCCCCACTCCCGCGCAAAGTCGTAAAATGATTCCAACAGATGCACGCTATACCACATGGATAAGCCATAGCCGCCGATGACGCCGTTTACCTGCTCAACAAACAGCTCCTTGGTGGAACCGTCTGCCAGCCCCGCGTCAATCTGTGCCGTAAAGTCTGCCGGCTGGTCATAATTGGTGTACCTGAGCACTGAGCCCCAATGGGCCGTGGCGTCAGAACGGAAGAAGCTCTCCCGCCAGAACATGGCCAGGATGCCGGCCGTGATCTGGTCTGAGGGGGAATACTTGCTGAGGCAATCCCACAGGAATTTTTCAGCTTCCTCACTCTTGTGCTCGGTCACTACATAATGTACCTTTGCAGCGGGCTTTTGCGGATCCTGCAGTCGCAGCGGCAGCGTCACAGGCTCCGCCGGCAGTTGCGTTTGCGCATCCTCCTCCGTCTGTTCCTGTACGCTGACTTTCTGTACGCTCTCCGGCGCTTTGCCCGTAGTATCCACAGCGCCGCAGGCGCTGGTCATCACCACGGAAAGCAGCAACAGATGCGCGGCGATTCGTTTCACACATTTTTTCTTCATGCTGGTCTCCCGCCCTTAAAGGGCTGTCTCACAGGCCGGGATTGTCCCGGGCCCGGTGGCCAAAACTACCTCATGCAGTATATGCGCCTTTGTTCGATTCGCTTCCTTTCTACATGTTTTTGGCCAGTTGATATTCATTCTTATACGGCGCATTATGCGAAGCGTTCCCCAACTATACCACAAAATTGTGAACAAATCAAGACTTTGTCCCCCACCAGCAATCCACCGCAATGAATACGGCGAATTCTCACTGTATATTTCTTGTCTGTTTTTCTCCTTCGTTTCTCTCGCAAGGCCCAGATTCCCAAAGCAAAAAGCCCCGCCTTTTGCCGCTTCGTCCATTGACTTTCTCCTTGCTTTTCGCTTATACTACCAGCAGCATATTCTCCTCAAAGTGCGTAGACTTATGCAAACATCGCAGCGGCTTGATCTGCCGCGATGAGATTCAAGATAAAGGAGCGTTGGGAAGATGGCCAAGGTGATTTTGGAAGTCTGCTGCGGCAGTGCAGACGATGTGATACAGGCCCATCTGGCAGGAGCGAATCGGGTGGAGCTGAACAGCGACCTGTTCCACGGCGGACTGACTCCCAGTCTTGGTTCCCTGCTGGTCGCAAAGCGGGAGACCGGGATGCGGATTCTCACCATGATCCGTCCACGGGAGGGCGGTTTTTGCTACACGCCCGCTGAATTCCAGGTCTGCCTCGAGGACGGAAAGGCTCTGCTGAAAAACGGATCGGACGGTCTGGTTTTCGGTTTTCTTCAGGAAGACGGGCGTATCGATGCGCAACGCACCCGGCAGCTTGCAAATCTGGCCCTGGATGTGGGAAAAGAAGCGGTCTTTCACCGCGCCATCGATGTGGTGCCGGATTGGAAGGAGGCCATCGATCTGTTGGCGGATCTGGGCATCACCCGAATTCTCACCAGCGGGCAGGCGCCAGATGTGAGTTATGGAACCCAGACGGTCCGGCAAATGATCGACTATGCCCGTGATCGGATTCAGATTCTGCCGGGTGCGGGCATCCATGCGCAGAATCTGGAGCGGATTCTGTCCGAAACCGGCGCCACCCAGATTCACGTGGCGGTCCACCGTCCGGTCTATGATCGCTCTGTTGAGAACAACCGTTCGATCTTCTATGGCGGTTGTCTCTATCCGCCGGAAGATCGTTTTTCCCTGATCGACCGGGAAGCCATCAGCGGTATCGCCGCGCAGCTGTAAGGAGGCAGTCATGGAATCGGTTCTGCTCCAGTTTCCCTTGCAGGGGACGCCGCTGTCCTGCGAGCGCTACGGCCAGGGGCACATCAACCGCACCTATCTGGTCGTCACCGACAGCGGCCGACGCTATATTTTTCAGCAGCTAAGCCGGACGGCTTTCCACAACATCCCGGCCCTGATGGAAAACGTGGCGGCAGTCACAGACTTCCTCTCGAAAAAAACGGAAGATCCCAGGGCATGCCTGCATCTCATTCCCACACGGAAAGGCCAAACCTATTACCTGGATCCGGCGGGCGAGTATTGGCGGGTCTATGATTTTGTGGAAGACAGCATCTGCCTCCAGACCCCGGAAAGTCCTGAAGATTTTTATCAGAGCGCCGTAGCCTTCGGCAGCTTTCAGCGGCTTCTGCTGGACTTCCCCGCCAGTCGGCTGCATGAGACCATCCCGAATTTCCACAACACGCCGGACCGCTACCGGATCTTCCATGAGGTCCTGGCGGCCGACCCCTTGGGGCGGGCCGCCGCCGTGCAGGCGGAAATCGACTTCGCCCTGGCACGAGAGCAGGAGGCCGGCACCCTGCAGCGCATGCGCGAAACAGGCGAACTGCCTCTGCGGGTAACCCACAACGACACCAAGCTGAACAATGTCATGCTGGACGTGAAAACCCGGCAAGCTCTGTGCGTCATCGATCTGGATACGGTGATGCCCGGCCTGGTGGCTTATGATTTCGGCGACTCCATCCGCTTTGGCGCTTCCACCGGGGCCGAGGACGAAAAGAATTTGGATAGGATCGAGATGAGTCTCCCCCTGTATCAGCGTTATCTGGAGGGCTTTGTCCCCGCCTGTGGCTCCCTAAGCCGCCGGGAAATCGAGACCCTGCCCCTGGGAGCCAAGCTGATGACGCTGGAATGCGGCCTGCGCTTTCTCACCGACTACCTGGACGGCGACCACTATTTCCACATCGCCCGGCCGGAACACAATCTGGATCGTACCCGCACCCAGTTCAAACTGGTGACGAACATGGAGGCGAAGTGGGATCGGATGCGGCAGATTGCCGAAAGCTTTCTGCCATGAGCACCACATATTATGTCTCCTCCTGCGAGGAGTTATCCTGGGATTTGGCAGAGAAGCAGGCTCTGTCTCCCTGTGTCTGGTCCCCCACCCCGCCTCCTTTTGTGACCATGCAAGCCCTCTGGCAGCCGGGCAAGGCCCTGTCCTTTCGCTTGGAAAGCGACGCGCCGCCCAGCCGAGCGGAGAACCGGGAAGCGGATTCTCCTGTTTGGCAAGACGACTGTTTGGAATGCTTCTTTACCTTAGACGGATTGAATTATGTAAATATGGAGGCCAACGCCAACGGAGCCTTGCTGTCCGCTGTGGGACCGGACAGATCGTGCCGCACCCCTCTGGCCCATATGGCACTCCCTCGTCCCACAGTCCGCTGCAAACCGCGGAGCGGCGGCTGGGAAGCGGTTTTTTCCGTTTCGGCGGAAACGCTTCGGCAGCTTTTCGGCAAGGAATTGGCCGCGGGCCTCTGTGTCCGCGCCAACTTTTACGCCTGTGGAGATCTGACCCCGCGCCCCTACTACGCCGCCTGGAGCCGGGTGGACACGCCCACTCCGGATTTTCACCGGCCGGATTTTTTCGGCAGCCTTGTCCTGTTGTAGCTGCCTAAGCCCCTTGAACCGCCTTTATAAAAGCACCAGCGCCCCGA
>CACZSJ010000072.1 GCA_902783825.1 Oscillospiraceae bacterium
ATAGCCTTCGTTCAGCTCCGGCAACAGCAGCGGCCGGGGCGTCGGCTCCGGCGTGGGTTCCGGCGTCGGCTCCGGGGTAGGGCTGGGCTCCGGCGCGGGTTCCGGGGTGGGCGTGACGGGGACGATGGTTTCCGGGGCGGAGGCCGGGACCGCATCCACGCTGGGCTTGGGTGTGAAGCTGGGGAGCGGGGGCAGCTCCGGCAGGGAGCAGCCGACCAAGATCAGAAGAAGAGCGGCACCCATCAGCAGGGCGGAGATTTTGTTTCGCATGGCGTTTCCTTCCGTTTTTGTGTCAGATTCCGCCGTTTGTACAGGGAGCGCCGGGCGGTGGGCGGTAAACCGAGGACTCAGAGCATGTCCGCCAGATCGAAGATCAGGCGTTCGCTCTTGTCCCAGCCCAGGCAGGCGTCGGTGATGGACTGACCGTAGCAGCCGCCGCCCACAGGCTGGCAGCCGTCTTCCAAATAGCTCTCGATCATCAGGCCACGGACGATCTGCCCCACGCTGGTGTTAAGCCTGCGATTGTGCAGGATCTCCTTGGCAATGCGGATTTGCTCCAGAGGCTGCTTGCCGGAATTGGCATGATTGGCGTCGATGATGATGGCAGGGTTTTGCAGCTGCGGCTGCTGGGCATAGAGCTCGCTGACCAGCAGGATGTCCTCATAGTGGTAATTGGGGTGAGACTGGCCATGCTTGTTGACGTAGCCGCGCAGAATGGCATGGGCGTAGGGGTTGCCCTGAGAGCGGGCTTCCCAGCCGCGATACAGGAAAGTGTGCCGGCTCTGGGCGGCGGTGATGGCGTTCATCATTACGGAGAAGTCGCCGGAGGTGGGATTCTTCATGCCCACGGGCACCTCGATGCCGCTGGCGGTGAGCCGATGCTGCTGATTTTCCACGGAACGAGCGCCCACGGCCACATAGGCCAGGATGTCGTCCAGATACTTGTAGTTTTCCGTATAGAGCATCTCGTCGGCACAGGTGAAGCCCGTCTCCGCCAGGATGCGCATGTGCATCTCTCGAATGGCGATGAGGCCCTTGAACAGATCCGGCTTGTGATCCGGGTCCGGCTGATGGAGCATGCCCTTGTAGCCCTTGCCGGTGGTGCGGGGCTTGTTGGTGTAGCAGCGGGGCACAATAAAAATCTTGTCCTCCACCAGAGCCTGCACTCGCCGCAGTCGGGTCATATAGTCCAGCACCGCGTCCAAGCGATCCGCCGAGCAGGGGCCGATGATCAGCAGCAGGCGCTCGTCCTCTCCGGACAGGATGCGCTTGAGCTGCCGGTCGCGCTGGATAAAGCACTGGGCCATATCCTCCGTCAGGGGGTACATCTCCTTGACCTGCGCCGGGATGGCCAGTTTGCGGATGAATTCCATGTTCATGGGCTGTGACTCCTTGCCGTTGTTTTGGATAGAACAGTAGGTGTATTCTAATCGCAGCGACAGGAAATGTCAATGTGAAGAGCCGTCGTCCTGGTGGGAAACGAAAAAAACGGCAGCTCTGGAGATCGCCGGCAAGCGATCTCCGGAGCTGCCTCCTTGGCCGGCGGCTTAGAACAGGGCCGCGGCCACGGCCAGCAAAAGGGCGGCCAGAAGCATCAGCTCGGCCAGATGCTGGGGGCTGCTGCTGGTGCTCAGGGGTTTGTATTCATCCATCGACTACTCCTCCTCCTTGTGTTTCCTATGGGCCTATGGTATAATAAAGTCTGTCCCAAAAACCGGACTTTTCGGGGGCGTCCCCTGAGAGGAGGAGCACATGGAGCGTTCTGAACGATTTCGCCCCGGCCGATACCGCCACTTTAAGGGCGGCGAATATGAGCTGCTGTATCTGGCCAGGCACAGCGAGACGGAGGAAGAGATGGTGGTCTACCGGGCCCTGTATGGGGCGCGGGGCGTCTGGGTGCGCCCGGCGGCCATGTGGGATGAGGAGCTTGTCCGGGACGGGAAGACCGTACGGCGCTTTTGCTATGTGGGGGAGGCAGAGGAGCATGAGTGAATGCACGATCCGTTTCGCTTGGGTGGGGGACGAGGCCGTTCTCCTGCGCTTTATCCGGGAGCTGGCAGACTATGAAAAGCTCAGCGACCAGGTGGTGGCCGACGAAGCGCTGCTGCGGACGTGGCTTTTTGACAAGAAAAAGGCGGAGGCGCTTCTGGCGGAAGCCGAGGGCGAGCCGGTGGGCTTCGCCCTGTTTTTCCACAACTTCTCCACCTTCTTGGGCCGGGCGGGAATCTATCTGGAGGATCTATATGTCCCGCCGACCCAGCGGGGCAGAGGCTACGGCAAGGCGCTGCTGCGCTGCCTGGCGCAGATCGCGGTGGAGCGTGGCTGCGGGCGGCTGGAATGGTCTTGCCTGGACTGGAATCGTCCCAGCATCGACTTCTATCGCGCCCTGGGCGCGCAGCCCCTGGAGGGCTGGACGGTCTACCGCATGAGCGGCCGGACGCTTCTGGACTTCGGCACACTGAATACGATCGAAAAAGTGGGCGGGGAGAACATCTGAAGCGAAGAGTCAAAGCGCAGGGAAGAGAAGGAGAACACGACATGATAAAAAACAGGACGCACGACCGTGCGTCCTGTTTTCCTTTGCAGATTCAGAGGAATGCTATGGGGAGAAACCAAGGCCAACTTGACAACATGGAAAGGGAAAGGCAAGGCCCTTCGGCGGCGAAAGCCCGCGAATGGAATAAGCGAACAAGCACGGCTTCGCCGGCGGCGCTGCCTGTTGGCGTGTATGGGACTTAGCGCCGTGCCAGCTGCCAGAAAGCCACGGCGCTGGCGGCGGCGACGTTGAGCGAATCCACCCCGTGGGCCATGGGGATGCGAACGGTGTAATCGCAGGCGGCGATAGTGGATTCCGCCAGCCCGTCCCCCTCGGTGCCCAGGACGATGGCCAGCTTTTCCGGCGTTTGCAGACGGGGATCGTCCACGGCGAGAGAGTCGTCCCGCAGGGCCATGGCGGCGGTCTGAAAGCCCAGGTCGCGCAGGGCGGCCATCCCGGCCTCAGGCCAGTCGCCCAGCTCTTCGCCGATGCGTGCCCAGGGAATCTGAAAGACTGTGCCCATGCTGACCCGCACAGCCCGGCGGTAGAGAGGATCGCTGCAGGCTGGGGTCAGCAGCACCGCGTCCATCCCCAGAGCGGCGGCGGAGCGGAAAATGGCCCCCAGATTGGTGGGATTCATCACGTCCTCCAGTACGGCGATCCGTCGGGCGTGGGCGCAGACCTCCTCCGGAGACAGCAGGGGCCGGCGGCGCATGGCGCACAGCACCCCCCGGGTCAGGGGAAAGCCCGTCAGCTCCTGGAGCACGGCCAGCGGGGCGGTGTAAACGGGCACGTCCCCGCAGCGCGCCACGATGTCCCGCGCCTGGCCGTCGATATGCTTGCGCTCCATCAGCAGGGATACCGGAACATAGCCCGCATCCAGCGCTCGGTGGATCACATTGGGGCTTTCGGCGATGAAGAGGCCCCGGGCCAGATCCGCCCGGTTTTTCAGCTGACCCTCGGTGAGCCGGGCGTACACGTCCAGCGCCGGGTCGGCAAAATCATGAATGTCAATTACCTGGGGCATGTTCCCCCTCCTTCTTTGTCATGCTTCCAGTATACGCAGTTTTGCCTTCCGGGGCAAGTCCCGACCTGCGGGCACGTGCGGGAAAAGCGAAAAGAGACGGAACAAGCCGCCCGGCCTTTGCCGGACGGCTTGACGGCGTCTCCCGAGCGCCTGCGCGCC
>CACZSJ010000073.1 GCA_902783825.1 Oscillospiraceae bacterium
GGATGATATCAACACGGCATATCAGGTGGAGCCCCTGGAGGAGTGGATCGACACCCTTTGTGATGAGATGAAAACGCGGCATGTGGACCGGCTCCGGGATGGGACCTGCTCTTTGTCCCAGGGCTTTGTGTTCAATGATATTCTCACCAACTTCGAGCGTGTGGCGGACCATTGCTCCAACATTGCCATCGCCTTGATCGAGCTGAGCGCGAATACCTACGATACCCACAATTATGTGCTGGATCTGAAGAAACTGCGTGCCCATGACTTCAACCGCATGTACGAGCAATATGCGGAAAAGTATCCGATATAGAAAAGAAAAAGCGAGCCGACCGTATGAAAATGCGGTCGGCTCGCTGCGCTTTTGCGGGGCTGCTTAGCAGAGGAAACGGTTTGTTTTTTGCTTTATCATGCGTCAAAAAATGAGGAAGCAGAAAAGTGTCCGGCCTCGAAAAGCGCCTGAACAGCGGCGGTATAGGCGTCCAGGGAGCGGGCTTTGAAAATCTGCTTGGCCAGACGATGGCTGTCGGGAAACATATGGATCCAATAAAACCAGAGTTCTTTGAGCCTCGCCAGCGCGTGTTGCACCGGCAGACCGGCGCCGAGAAAAGCGTCTGCCAGCGCCGCCTGAAAGGCGGCCAGCTCTGACGATTCCAGAGGCAGACCGCCCCGGAGCTGACGAAACAGCGCGGGGTTTGCCACAGCGCCTCGGCCGATCATAAGGGCGGACAGATCCGGCATGGCGGATAGAAGCTGCTCCACATGGGCGGGGGAGAAGAGATTGCCGTTATAGCAGACGGGAGCGCGGCTGTGCGCCGCCGCATACGCAAACATGCGCAGATCCGGCATGCTTTTGTACATACCGGCCCGATCCCGGGCATGAATAATCAGCTGCTTGAGGGGATACTTGTTATAGATCTCCAATACGGATGGAAACTCATCCACTGTGTGCAAGCCCAGTCGTGTCTTGACGGAGATGGGCAGGGGGCATGACTCGAAAAGCTGTGACAGACATGTGTCCAGACTGTGCAGATCGGCCAACATACCGGCGCCCTTGTGCTTGGCCACAACGGTGGAGGAGGGACAACCGATATTCAGGTTAAGTTCGCAATAGCCCATATCCTTCAGTTGCTCGGCAAGGATCAAAAAAGGCTCCGGGCGGTTGCAGAGAATCTGGGGAACCAGGTCTATTCCGCCGTTATGTTCGGGTAAAATATCCCGATAGCTGCCGGTGCGGCAGCGCCCCTCGCCATCCGGCGCCAGAAAGGGGGCATAGTAGCGGTCGGCCCCGGGGAAACGTTGGGCGTGAAGCTGCCGGTAGAGGCAGGAGGTGAGCCCCTCCATCGGCGCGAAGTTCAACTGCATAAGGAATCCTTTCTAATCGTGTACAAAAAAATGCGTGTAATGGATGGGGCTCGTACAAGACTTTTTCACAAATGTGTGATATACTGATGCGGATTTAAAAACAGGAGAGGAGTAATACGGTGAGATATCCTGCTTTGACGAGAATATTGGCCCTGGTGCTGGCTCTGCTTTGCCTGCCGATGCTTTTGGCAGGCGTTTTGGGCTTGAGAAGCGCCGGGCGTGAGCATGCGAAAAAGCAGGAGGAGCAGGAACGACTCAGCGCCAGGATCCGGGAGTATAGAACAGTGAGCGAGGCCCTCAGCGGAACCGTCAGCTACGAGCAGGTCAAGCAGGATCAAGAGCAGCGGCAGGAGCAGCACGATGAGGATGCCGCCAAGCACAAGATGGATCTGGCCACCTACACGGCAACCCAGAGCGGGATCGAGCAGGGCATAGCGGCCATGGACGAGGCAGACGCACAATTCGCCGCCGGCGTGCAGCAATATCTGGAGGGAGTCGAGGCGTTTGAGCAGCAGGAGGCGGAATTCTGGAGGGGCTATGAACAGTTCCAGGAAGGCAAACGACAGCTCGAGGACGGCGTTGCCCAATATGAAAGCATGCGCGGTATCCTGCAGGCAGCCCAGGCACAGTTGGCTGGACTGACTGCCCTGCGCGATGTGCTGGATCGGGGAGATATCGAGGATCCGGAGGCGCTGCGCCAGGAGGCGATGACAGCCTACGAGGAGGCGCTGAGCGCCTGGGAGCAGGCGGTGGGAAGCACCGAGGCGCTGGATGGGCTGGGAAGCCTGGGGCCGGAACAAATTCAACTGCTTTTGACCGCTCTGGCCCAGAACGGTGGCACGGATCTGGATCTGTCCGCTCTGACGGGAGTCACGCCGGAGCAGCTTCAGCAGCTGGAGGCATCCGTTACCCAAGCGACAGGTATGACGCCGGAGCAGATCCGAGCGGCCCTGGAGGATGGCTATAGCCAGCTTCAAGGCATGGATCCGCAAGCGATGATGGACCCTGAGCAGCTTGCTCTGCTGCAGCAGCTTTATCAAGAAAACCGAGAACTGGTGTTGACAGCAATTGACGCCCTTTCCGGCCGGCTTGGGGAGCTGAGCGAGCAGCTGGAGGCCGGCTACAGCCAGCTGGAGCAGGCCCAGGCGGAGATGGAGCAGATGGAAAATGCCATGGAAGCCGGCATGGCCGCCCTGGAAGAAGGGCGATACGCCCTGGAAGAGGTGGGCAGAGAGATCGAAGCGGGAGAAGACGCGCTCAACGAAGGCCGCGAAGAACTGTGGTATCAGATGGGCAAGCTGGAAGAACAGGAGCAAGAACTGCGCCAGAAAAAAGAACAATTAGATCGGGAGGCGGATGAGCTGACGGAACTGGAACGGCAGGCGCAGCAGCAGAAGGAGCTGGAGCAGCGGGAGCGCAATCTGCGCCTGGGGCTCCTGGAACGAGAGAACATTGCTCGTCTGGTTGAGGAAGGCGAGACACTGCTGGACGCGGCGCAGACGGCGGCGGATGATTTTGCGCTTGCTGCGCAGCAGCGTTACCAGGGCAGAATGACCTGCCATTTGCTGATGCTGTTGGGCGCCTTATGCGGTCTGCTGGGGATCCCCGGCGCGTTTGAACGGGTGAAAAAGCCCCTGTGGCGCTGGGCGCCGATCCTTCTGTGCCTGGGCTGCGCGACAGCGGTGGAAATCCTCAGCCGAAGACTTGGTTTGGGCGACAGCTATTCCGCGTTGTCGGTCATGGTTTTCGCCTGTATCCAACTGTTGTTGATCAGGCCGGCGGTACGGGCGCCTTGAGAGAGACAGCTAAGCATCCCCGGAGCCTGGCTCTGGGGATGCTTTTTTTCAGGCGGCGCGCAGATACACGGTACCGCTGGCGCTGGTGACTTGGAAGTTTTCTAAATACAGAATGTTGCTCTTGCTGTAGTTGCCGAAGGTCCAGATGAAGGTGCGGTTGCCTGCGGGCCAGAAAGCCAGGGTCTGGCTGACGGTTTCCCGCTGGGAGCTATACTCGGTTCCACTGTATTGCAGCGTGTCGAAATTCACGTCAAAGTCGCCGGTTTTGATCACACCGTCCGCCACGAAGGTAATCTGCATGCTGTGCTTGTATTCAGGCTCCTGGGCGGCTGTGTAGCCTTCCCGCAGCGCCAGGCCGTAAGAGACCTGTACGGAAGAGATGATTCCGGTGTTTTCCTCGCCACGAACGGCGCTGGGATACTCCCGGTATTCAAAGTACTGGAAAAGGTTGTTCAGGGAAATCCGCACCTCCATCACCTGATCTGAGGTGACGGGGGCGCCGGGCGCCACTTCCGGGGCGGCCTCCTTCTTTTTTCCACAGGCGCTGAGGCAAAGCAGCATGGCAAGCATCAGCAGGACGATTGTTTTTTTCATACAGCCACTCTTTTCCTTGAAACTGGGATTTCTCAATCAGTATAACACAAGAGTGCGAAATAGAAAAGAGCCAGATCGCGATACTGAGACGGTTTACAGCCCCGGGACCACTGGTCTCGGGGCTGGTTTGATGCTGGTCTTGTCCGCGCTTTTCAGCTTTCCAGAAGATAGCTGGCGATGTATTCGACGTTCTCTGGCACGGGAATCTGGGGATTCTCCAGGGAAAAGGACAGGGCAAGCTCCTGCGCTTGGGCAGCCAAAGCAAAATGGGTCAAAGCAATTCCCATGTCGATCTTCTGCATGTCGCCGTTGCGTTCGCTGATAAAGCCTTTGCTCTGCTTCTTGTAAAAGTGCGCACTTTTGCCGTCGAGAACCACGCGCCAGGGCTGGCGATTGACGGCGGAAGGAGACAGACGGACCGCCTCCAAAAGCACCGCCCAGACACCGGCGCTTTCCTGGGGCAGTGGATGGGAAAAATCCCCCTCAAAAAACAACTGTTCAAAAGGGATGCGGCTGTCTGCTTTGACGCCTTTGCGCATCATGGTCTCCCGCAGCGACATTTTCTCCGCGGGATAGCCAAGGGGACTCATGCACAGCATGCGCTCATGAGGCTGCAGATCCATGGCCTGCTCAAAAGCGGCGCGATCCATGGTGCCGCCCACCCAAACGCTGCCAATGCCCAGCGACAGGGCATAGAGCAAAAGACGCTCGAAGCTGAAGCCGAAAGCCTCCTCCATATGGGGAGCAAACGGGAGCTTTGCGCCAATGAACATCTCGGTTCCAGCGACAACCGGGCACTTTAAAGGGGCATCGGCGGCATCCAAGAGTTTGAATTCCAAGGGGATATTGTAGGGGTTATCTAACTGAGCGGCAAAGCGCAGGAGTTTTTCCCGATCCTCTTCCGTAAGCCGCCGACCA
>CACZSJ010000074.1 GCA_902783825.1 Oscillospiraceae bacterium
CGGGACATGTGGGACAGTCACTGGCTGACCAACATGGGCGTGAAGCACCAGGCGCTGGAGGCCGCCCTCTCCCGATATCTGGGCTGCGCCCATCTGACCCTGTTCGCCAACGGCCATCTGGCGCTGGAAAACGTGCTGGAGGCTATGGATCTCCACGGGGAGATCATCACCACGCCCTTTACCTTCGCGTCCACCACCCACGCCATCGTCCGCTGCGGCTGCACCCCCGTCTTCTGTGACGTCGAGCCGGAGCATTACACGCTGGACCCCACCCGGCTGGAGGTGCTGATCACGGACAAAACCGTGGCCATTTTGCCGGTGCACGTCTATGGAAACCTCTGCGATGTGGACGCCATCGGCGCCATCGCCCAACGGCACGGCCTGCCGGTCATTTACGACGCGGCCCACAGCTTCGGCGTCAGCCGGGACGGGGTCAGCTCAGCCAATTTCGGCGACGCGGCCATGTTCAGCTTTCACGCCACCAAAGTCTTTCACAGCATCGAAGGCGGCGCGGTCTGCTGCCGGGACGCCGCTGTTCAGCAGCGACTGTGCGACTTGAAGAATTTCGGCATCCACGGACCGGAATCCGTCCCTTTTGTGGGCGGCAACGCCAAGATGAACGAGTTTGCCGCCGCCATGGGTCTGTGCAATCTGCGGCACCTGGACGAGGAAATTGCCCGGCGCAAGCAAGTGGCAGAGCGCTACTCTGCCCATCTGTCCGGCGTGCCGGGCCTGAAGCTTTCCTCGCCGCAGCCGGGCGTCCGGGCCAACTATGCCTATTATCCCGTGGTCTTCGACGGCTATCGCCTCGACCGGGACGCCGCCTATAAAAAGCTGGCGGACGGAGGCGTGATTGCCCGCAAGTACTTTTATCCCCTGACCAACAGCTTTGCCTGCTACCAGGGCCGTCCCGGCTTCGACCCGGCGGATACGCCCGTGGCCGCCTATCTGGCCGACCGGGTGCTGACCCTGCCTCTGTACGCCGACTTGTCTTTGGAAGACGTCGATCGCGTCTGCGGCATCCTCTTGGAGTAAAGCCATGCGACCGATTCTGAAAAACAAACTGTATCTGTATCTGACCGAGTTTTTCGCCGGCATGTCCATCATGGCGGTGGAGCTGGGGGCCAGCCGGCTGCTGGCTCCATATTTTAGCTCCTCTCAGATTGTGTGGACCATCATCATCGGCACCATCATGATCGCCATGGCCCTGGGCAATATCTATGGCGGCCGGACGGCTGACCGGGATCCCAATCCGGACAGGCTATATCGGCGCATCACCGTGGCCGCCGTCTGGATCGGCCTGATCCCGGTGCTGGGGAAATACGTGATCCTGGGAATCTCCGCCCTGCTGATCTTCTCAGTCAACAGCAATTTTCTCATCTGGGCCGCCTTTGCCGCCTGTATGGTGATCTTTGTATTCCCCCTGTTTCTGCTGGGAACCGTCACCCCTTCCCTGGCCAAGTACACCATGGAAAACCTGGAGGACAACGCCCGGATCGTGGGCGCACTGGGCGCGTCCAATACCATCGGCAGCATCATCGGCACCTTCGTGCCCACCTTTGTCACCATCCCCGCCGTGGGCACCTCCATCACCTTTCTGCTGTTTGCAGGCATCCTGCTGGCTCTGTCCCTGCTCTACTTTCTCAGCGGCGGGGGGCGCAGCCGCGGCATCACGGCGGCGCTGCTGCTGTTTCTGCTCAGCTGCGTCCTGGGCTATCGCTCCCACTTTGCTTTTTGGAAGGACGATTTGGTCTACGAGGGGGAATCCGTCTACAACTATCTGCAGGTGGCAGAGACGGAGGACAGCGTTATCCTCTCCACCAACGTGCTCTTTGGCGTGCAATCCATCCGCATGAAGGAAGAGGGCCTCACCGGCATGTATTACGACTATGCCCTGGCCGCCCCCTTTCTGGCGGGCGTTGAGGAGCGGCAGGCCGCCGGGTCGCCTCTGGATATTCTGATTCTGGGCATGGGCACCGGCACCTACGGCAGCCAATGCGCCCGGTATTTCCCCGGGGTGCAGCTGCAGGGCGTGGAGATCGACGGGAAAATCACGCAGCTGGCCCATCGCTATTTCGCGCTGCCCCAGAACCTGCCCGTGGTCACCTATGACGGCCGGGCCTATCTCAACGCTGTGGATACGCAATACGACGTGATCATGGTAGACGCCTATCAGGATATCACCATCCCCTTCCAGATGGCCTCCGTGGAATTCTTCACCCTGGTGCGGGAGCATCTTCGGCCGGACGGCGTGATGGTGGTCAACATGAACATGCGCGGCCAAAAGGAAGGCAATCTCAACCAGTACCTGGCCGACACCATCTCCCAGGTCTTCTCCACCGTCTACACCGTGGATGTGGCCGGCAGCACCAATCGGGAGCTTTTTGCCTCCAACAACCCGGATATGCTGGCGCGGATGGAAGAAAACCTCGCCCTGTGTGAGAATTCGGAGTTGCTGTGGATGCTGACCCGGGTCGCCGGGGATTTGCAGCCCTATGAAGCGGGCGACTACCAGATGACCGACGATCGGGCGCCGGTGGAGCTGTTGAGCATGCAGGTCATCGACGATCTGATTCGGGACGAGGTGGCCTATTACAAGCGCATCTATGAAAGCTATGGCCCGCAGGCGGTGATCGACAGCCTGTAGCGGATCGTCGCAAAGCTCGCCCCGGACGCTGCCGCGTCCGGGGCGAGGTGCGTTTTAAATCGTCTTATGCGCGGCAAAAAGCGCGCCTCCGAAAAACGGAGACGCGCTCTGCCTTACAGGATATCCGCCAGCAGCCGACTCAGCCAGGCCAGCAG
>CACZSJ010000075.1 GCA_902783825.1 Oscillospiraceae bacterium
CCCTCGTTGCCATAGCTGCGCACCCCTTCGCTTGCCTCAAAGAACAGCGCCAGAGCGCCGGGCCCCACGTGGGAGCCGGTGACCGGCTCGTACTCTACGGTCAAAATCTCCTTGGGCGGACGGTTGCTGTTGAGCAGCCGCTCCAGATACTCCGCGTCCTCCCGGCATCCGGCCTGGGCGATGCCCACAATCTGATCCTGGGGATCCACCGCCAACTTGTCATAAAGATTGGCCAAAGCCTGGATGGATTTTTTGCGGCCACGCAGCTTGGCAAACGCCACGATCTTGCCTACCTCGTTGCCTTTGAGCAGGGGCTTGATGTGCAGCACGGTACCCACCAGCGCGGAAAGATTGGACAGGCGGCCGCCCCGGCGCAGATGCATCAAATCATCCACCGTGAACACGTTGAACATCCGCTCTACATTCTCCTCCAGCCGGCGCACCGCATCGTCCAGGCTCCAGCCCTCGTCCCGCATCTGTGCCGCCTGCAAGGCGATGATGCCCTCGCCCAGAGACGCGCCCCGGGTGTCGATCACCACCACGCGCCGCTCCGGATATTGCTCAGCCAGCATCTGGGCCGCCATGTGGGCGGATCCGCAGGAGCCGCTGATGCCGCCGGCCATGCTGACAAAAATCACGTCCTTGCCTTCCTTGAGGAAAGGCTCAAAGGTCTGCAGAAAATCATGGGGCGTAATCTGGGACGTGGTCACGGCCAAGCCGCCCCGGATCTCCTCATAAAAGGCGTCGCCGTCAAAAGCATCCGTATCCAGGCAGGTATGATTCCGCCCATCGAAAATGTAGGTAAAGGGCACAATCTCCAGGCCCCGTTCTTTGGCCAGTTTGGTAGGCAGGTTTCCGGATGTGTCGGTCACAACAACAAAACTCATAGGAACTCCTCCTTTGTTTTTTGGCCCTTTTATCATAACAAATTCTGACAAAAACGCAAGCTCTTCCCCAAGTTGCGGACTATACGATCCGCAATACCCCAGTAGAGTGCCTTTCCCGGACTCTACTCAGCGTAGAATCCGGGTTTTTCAGCCTTTTTCGGGCATTTCGCCTCAGCACATCAGCTCTTCCATCTCCTCCACCAGCTCTCCGAAGAGGCTCAGCGCAGAGTTGATCGGCTGGGGGCTGGACATGTCCACCCCGGCGATCTTCAGCAGAGAGATGGGGTCGGTACTGCTGCCGCCGGAGAGGAATCGCTTATAGTCCTCCACCGCCGGCGCGCCCAGACTGCCAATCCGGTTGGCAATGGCCACCGCGGCAGAGAAGCCCGTAGCATACTGGAACACATAATAGTCGTAGAAAAAGTGGGGAATCCGGGCCCACTCCAGGGCAATCTGTGGGTCGGAAACCATGTCCGGTCCAAAGTAGCGTTCGTTCAGTGCCTGGTACTTTTCGCAAAGAAGATCCGCGGTCAGGGTCTCTCCCGCCTCGGACAGGCGGCCCAGCTCCAGCTCAAACTCAGCGAACATGGTCTGCCGGTAGATCGTGCCCTTGAACTGATCCAGAAAATGGTTGATCAGGTACGCTCTCTGCTTCCGGTCTTCCGTCCGATCCAGCAGGTAACGCATAAGCAGCACCTCATTGCAGGTGGAGGCCACCTCCGCCACGAAGATCACGTAGTCACTGTCGCAGACCGGCTGATGGCGGCAGCTGTAGTCGCTGTGCAGGGCATGTCCCATCTCATGGGCCAGGGTAAACATGCTGTCCAGGGTATCCTTGTGGTTGAGCAGCACATAGGGGTGGGGCCGGGCGCTGCCGGAGGAATAGGCCCCGCTGCGCTTGCCCACGTTTTCGTACACGTCGATCCAGCGTTGGTCAAAGCCCTCCCGCAGCCGCTCCAGATAATCCTCTCCCAGAACGGCCAGCGCTTCCAGCACCGTATCCTTGGCCTGGTGGAAGGAAATGCTCTCCGCCGCGTCCGCCACCACCGGCGTATATACGTCGTACATGTGCAGCTCGTCCACGCCCAGCAGCTGCTTGCGCAGCGCTACATAGCGGTACATCTTGTCCAGATTGCCATGCACGGCTTCAATCAGATTGTGATACACCGCCTCCGGCACCTCCGTCTGGTCCAGAGACGCAGCCAGGGTGCTGTCATAGTTGCGTGCCTGGCTGAAAAAGCGCAGCTGCTTGAACTGGGCATCCAGGGTGGCGGCCACGGTGTTCTTGATTTCGTCCATGCGGCCGTAATACTGTTCGAAAGCGCTGCGGCGAAGCACCCGATCCGGGCTCTCCAGCAAGGGCACGAAGCTGCCGTTGCTCAGCGGATGGGTCCGCCCCTCGCTGTCCACCGCGTCCGGGAAGCGCAGATCCGCGTCGTGCAGGACGCCGGCGATCTTCTCCGGGGCCGCGGCCATCTCGCCGGCAGCCGCCAGCAGTTTCTCTTCTGCCGGAGACAGGATATGGGCGGCGCGGCGGCGAATCCGATACAGGCTGCGCCGATAGATCTCCAGCTCCGGCTGGACAACATAGAACAGATGCAGCCTTTCCTCTTCCAAGGCCATCAGCTCCGGCGC
>CACZSJ010000076.1 GCA_902783825.1 Oscillospiraceae bacterium
AGATACCAGATTACTGCCTCTATGCTCCCCTTCAATACCAGTCGATTTCCTAATTGCTGCGGCGTGGCACAATTGATGTAGATATTCTCCGCCAGCAGGCGTTCTGGCCTCGGCTTATCCGCATCAAAGAAAAGCTGCTCGCTCACAGCGAAAGTTTTTTCACCGATGAGCTTTACAAAATAGGCCCGACAAGCTTCTTCCCTGACGTGCAGAGCTTCCAGAGGAGCAACAGGACCAGATGTGGAGATCAGCGCCTGTTTTTCCTGGTAGGCGAACAGCTCTCCGCTCAGTTCGACTGTGATTGATACCTTGCGTGGATTGAGGATGCGTGCTTCTGTGTGCAAAACAGACAGATGTATTTGGCTTTGGGTCTCTGGGGTGAAGTCGTCCTGCTCATACTCCAAATCAAATGGTTTGGAAAGTCTCACCGTTGCTATTTTGTCATGATCCTCGGTGATATAGATCAAAACTGCCTGTAGCTCACCAGAGACGGATATTCTGCCGGTGAAAGCATCTTTGCTCTTAAGATATACCGAACTTTGAACCGAAACAATACGCCCGATATCATCGTTAATGTCCGGGACAACACCCTCAAGATTGATTTGAACGCGTTTTGCTTGCTGGGCAATGCATTCATAGGTATTCTGATATGTATTATCAAACTGGATTTCCATGGCACCGCTCCTTACATGTGGCATTGGTACAAGGTATGCGGTGCCCTGGGAGTCTATTCCTTACGCCCTTTCCGAACGATCAGCCGCGACAGAAAGCGCGGCAACTTCAACACATAGATTTTCATTTTAAGCCTCCTCTCCATCCTGTGATTTAGCAGCAGCGTAAATACCAGATCCCAAAGCCAAGCAGTCCTATCGCTATCAGAAACCACCAGAATTCTGAAGGTAGTATCAGCGCAAGTATAATCAGGATTCCGGCAGCAATGGCGCCGAAGCCCCACACAAAGTGACGTCCTCTCCGCAAAAAACCGCCCCCCGCGTCATGATTTCCCTACATCATACGCAAAGAGCGGTCAAAGAATGAACTTAATTCTGCTTTATCTCCCAGCTTTTTTGCTGGGCACTCAACTCGTACAGCCTTTCATAAGAGCGATAGCGGCTGGTAGGAATGCGGCCAAGCTCAACCGCTTGACGCACAGCACAGCCGGGTTCTTTCAAGTGCACGCAGTCCTGGAAGCGGCACTTACCTATGTATGGGACAAAATCCAGCATATTGAACTGCAGCTGTTCTTTAGGGATGGGCTTGACCATTGCCAAGTCAAACGACGCAAAGCCTGGTGTATCGGCAATATAGCTGTTTTCCCCAAGCGCAAACAACTCAACGTGGCGCGTCGTATGCTTGCCGCGGCCAAGTTTCTCGCTGATTTCCGCCGTTTCCATAGCAGCCTCTGGAAGCATATAGTTGAGAATGCTGGTCTTCCCCACTCCGGAATTGCCGGTGAAGGCACTGATTTTGCCCGAGAGAAGGCTGCGCAGCTCTTCCATGCCCTCCCCGGTTACTGCACTTGTACGCACAACGGGAAAGCCTGAAAGTTTGTAGGTTTGATACAGCGTTTCTGCCTCGGCCAAATCCAGCTTATTCAGACAGACAATCAGCTCACATCCGGCGTCAGCAGCAATTACGGAGATTCTGTCGATCAGAAACGGATCCGTAATCGGAAGCGCACCGGATGCCACAAAAACCAAGGCATCAATGTTGGCCACGGAAGGGCGGATAAACCAATTCCTGCGGGGCTCCACATGGTCGATGCGTCCCATTCCGGTAGCGTCTACACTGCACGATACCCGGTCACCAACCAAGGGCGAGGTTCCGTCCAAGCGAAAGCGGCCTCTGGCTTTACAGCTTAGTATATTATCTGCCGTCTGAACATAATAGAACCCGCTGAGCGCTTTGATAATAGTTCCCTGGATCATCGGCCCTCCGGTCCGGTAGAAACACGTAAAATGATCTTGCTGTGTTCCTCAATCTCTGTAAATGCGTCCACACTCTGTCCTACAACGGTCCCCTCCGGAAGATCACTTTTTGCATAGGTCGATCCACCAAAGCTCAGACCATAGTTTTCAAGCTGCGTTACTGCGGCGCCTTCAGACAAGCCAATCAGATTAGGCACAAATACGTTGGAAATCTGTGGGCCGCTGCTGACAACCAGATAAACAGTTGAGCCGGTCCCAAGCTCTTCCCCGGCAACCGGATTGGTACTGATCACATAGTCCTTGGGATACGAATCAGAGGTGGCGTTTTCAATCTCTATATAAAAACCAGACTGGCGAAGAATGCTGCTGGCAGAACGGTAATCCATATTGATTACATCCGGTACGCTTGCCAGCACATCGCCTGTACTGACCGTCAGGGCAACATCAATCCCCTCCGGTGTAACCATCATGCTGCGGCCTTCGTTGGGATTCTGCGCCAGAATCATACCGGGCTCCGTATCCTTATCCACAATAAAAGTGACCTCAAAATTGTAAAGGGCATTCAAATGCGGATCGTTGATCAGATCGTTGTAGCTTCCCCCAACAAAGCTTGGCAGGTTGATGCGTTCAGCTGGCGAAAAAATGTCCTCCAGCCAGAAACGCCACAGAAAAACCAGCAGAGCCAGGCAGGTCAGCAAAATGGTAAACGTACCAGTCAGATAAGTGACGCGCCCGGAACGCCGCCGACGCAGCTTGTATTTTTCCCGGGAAAGCTCGCTGACAGAACGGATCGGTACAACGGCCGGATTCTGAATAATTTCCTCTTCCTGCTTTTGTTGACTCTGAAAAAAGCGGTCCAGGTCTGCTAGAAGCTCTGAGGCCGACTGGTAACGCGAGTCGATATCTGCCTCCATTGCTTTCAAAGCAATTCGTTCCAGCTCCTGCGGAACATCGGGCACCAGTTCATGGGGCGGGGTAGGTTCAGCGTTCATATGCTTGACCGCAATTTCTCCCAGAGAGTCTCCGGTATACGGTTTCTCACCGGTGAGCATCTCATACATGACCACGCCCAATGAGTAAATATCGCTGCGGGAATCCGGGCTTTCTCCGCGCGCCTGCTCCGGCGCTATATAGTGAATGGACCCGATCGCCTGCCCGTTACTCTCGTGGACTTCATTGTCCAATGCCGCAATCCCGAAATCAGCGACTTTGATCGTGCCGTCTTTCAAAAGCATAATGTTATGCGGCTTGATATCCCGATGAATCAGTCCGCGCTCATGGGCGTGCGCCAGGGCGCGGGAAATCTGTCGGGTAAAATACAGCGCTTCATTCCAGGCAAGGGCGCCCTTTTTATCCATATACTGCTTCAGCGTGATTCCATCCACCAGCTCCATCACTATGTATTCCAGTAAGTCGCTGTGGCTCACATCATAGACAGAAACAATATTGGGGTTGGACAGCATGGCAACTGCGTGTGATTCTGCACAAAAACGGCGCTTAAATTCTTCATCCTGCGCCATTTCATCTCGCAGGATTTTGACGGCAACATTGCGATTAAGGCGATGGTCCAAAGCACGATAGACGATAGCCATTCCGCCCTCGCCAATCAGCTCTTGGATTTCGTATCTGCCGTCAAGCATTTGGCCAATGTATTTATCCTGATTGCTCATAATACTCTCCTGCTGTTGATACTCACCGCATGACCGCTACCACAGTTACATTGTCTCTGGCGCCACGATCCAAAGCAAGCTTCATCAAGGCTTTGCAAAGGCTTTCCGGATCCTGGCATGCCTTGGCGCATGCCAGCATTTCCTGATCTCCAACCATGTTGGATAATCCGTCAGAACAAAGCAAAAGCACATCGCCGCTGAGCAGCGTAAACTCATAATAGTCTGACTCAACAAAGGCCTCTGAGCCGAGGGCACGGGTAATGACGTTTCGCTGAGGGTGTGTCAGCGCCTGTTCTTTGGTAATAGCGCCGTACTCCAGTAGATCCTCAACAAGAGAATGGTCTCTTGTGATTTGCTGCACATGTTCGCTCCGGCGTGAAATCAGATATGCTCTGCTGTCACCTACGTTGATAATATAACCATTGCCGTTGGATTTAATCACGCCTCCCACAATTGTGGTTCCCATACCGCTGAACTCTTCTCCAAAGCGGGAATACTCGTAAGCGACACCATTGGCTTCATCACAAGCCGCCTGCAGGATTTCTCGGTAATTGAAGCGACGATTGACACGTGAAGTGAGCTTGGCATAAACATAGGAAACAAAAGCCTGGTTGGACAAATGACTGGCCAGACCGCCGGCCTTTGCCCCACCCATGCCATCACATAAAACTGCAATTATGCAATCTTTGGCCTTGCATTTCTCAATGATGAAGCTGTCCTGGTTGTCTTTTCTGACTCTTCCCTTGTCAGTAAGTCCAAAGCTCTTCATTCTTGCCTCACTTCCACCGCAATGCGGCTATTGCTTCACATATTCGCTTCTGTCTTGCGGCGAAGCTGGCCGCAAGAGGCGTCCACATCGCTTCCCAGTCTGCGCCGCACCGTCACGTTCACGCCCTTGGATTCGAGAATACGAATAAATGCCTTCATATGGCCGGGAGTCGATGGCCTGAATTGTCGCTCTTCCACATGGTTGAGCGGGATCAGATTGACATGAGCGCCAACGGATTTTACACGTTCTGCCAACATCTCTGCATGTCGCGCTGTATCATTGACGCCATCAATCATAGCGTACTCAAAGGAAATTCTTCTGCCCGTTTTCTTATAGTATCTGCGGCAGGCCTCCATCAGCTGTTCTATACCTCGCCCACGATTAGCGGGCATCAACTTGGATCTGGTTTCGTCGTCCGGGGCATGCAACGACACTGAAAGCGTCAACTGCAGGTTTTTCTCTGCAAGTTCATCAAAACGCTCCGTTAGTCCACAGGTGGACAGAGAAATATGACGCATTCCGATATTCATCCCGGCTGGGTCATTCACAAGTTCAAGAAAACGCATGACATTTTCAAAGTTATCCAGAGGTTCCCCAATGCCCATTAGAACGATGTTTGAAATCTTCTTCCCAGAATCCATTTGGGAAAACAATACCTCGTCCAGAATCTCGGAAGGCTCAAGAGAGCGAACCAAGCCGCCGATGGTGGATGCGCAGAAAGCGCAGCCTTGTCGACATCCGACCTGACAGGAGACGCATACGGTGTTGCCGTGCTTGTATTGCATGATCACAGTTTCTACCGCGTTGCCATCGTAGAGCTCCCATAAATACTTGATTGTGCCATCCTCTCGAGAAACTTGCTTGCGCAGGATCTTGGGTGCATAAAGCCGGTATTCTGCTTTGAGCAAGTCTCTCAGTGATGCGGGGAGATTCGTCATATCATCAAAATCCCGTACACCACGCGAAAGCCAAGCGTATATTTGCCTGCCACGATATTTCTCTTGCCCCAGGGTGAGCAATTCTTTTTCCAGCTCCTCACAGCTTAGGGATACAATATCTTTTTTCATGGAGTGTTGTGTTTCTTTCTCAGTTTTGCGACAAAAAAGCCGTCTGTATGATCCTGCTGCGGCCAAAATGTATAGACGCCATCGGCAGCGCGAATGGAAGGAAGGGAAAAATCTTCCACGTTATAATTGGGATGACCTTGTAAAAACCACTGAATAATATCCTGATTCTCTGCCCGGAGAACCGTGCAGGTGGAGTACAGCAGACAGCCACCCGGACGCACAAAGTAACTTAAATTCTCTAAAATCGCTTTTTGGATTTCCGGAAGTCCGGCGATCTCTTCTTCCGTCTTGTATCGAATTTCCGGCCGTTTGCGAATCACGCCGAATCCAGAGCATGGAACATCCGCCAAGATCAGATCAAAGGCATTATGATATTCTGCTGCATCCAAACGTGCGTCTCTTACAGCAGCTTCCATACAGTGGATGCCCAGGCGCTGCGCGTTCTCACGCAGGGTCGCCAGCTTCCTGTTATGCAGATCAAAGCTGAGAAGTCGTCCTTCGTCACGCATTGCAATGGCAGTCGCGAGAGATTTTCCACCTGGAGCGGCACAGGCGTCCATCACTTGCATGCCCGGAGCTGGCTCTGCGATATCCACAGCCAGACGAGCGGCCAAATCCTGCACATAGAACAGCCCTTCTTTATAGCCCGGCAAGGTGTTTACAGAGCCCGCATGGATAGAAAAACAATCAGGAAGAATCCCTGAGTCATCAAAGCTGATTCCCTCTTCCAGGAGCATATCTCGATATGCCTCGGCTGAAATCTTCAGCGTGTTCACATGAATCGTGACAGGCGCAACTTGGTTGTTTTCTGCCAGAAAAGCTTTTGTGTGCTCATATCCCGTTTCTGCAATCAGTCGATTCACCAGCCATACCGGGTGACTGTAGCAAAGCGCAAGATAGGCGGCCGTGCCTTCTCCGGGTATAGCTGGCAGCATGTCCCGATTCTCCGCCAAACGTCTCAGCACAGCGTTGACAAACCCAGCTGCTCGGGCGTATCCACGATTTCGGCAAAGGGCAACAGACTCATTGACCGACGCGCTGGCCGGAATTTTTTCCAAAAACAGAAGCTGATAGGCGCCCAAGCGCAAAATGTCAAGCACCTGCGGCTGGATAGAATCCGTCTTTCTGGAACAGTATACCCCAATATAATGGTCGCAATAGCACGAATTTTGCAGAACACCCAGGAAAAGCCGCGCAGCTAGTGCGGATTCTCGCTTATCTCCGCCTGTTGCGACCTGGATATAATCCAGAAGCTGGCCAGACCAGGCTTTGTCTTTTCTCCATCGCTGCAGCGCGTCAAGAGCAGCCTCTCGCGCAGTCTTGGGTTTATTCATGTGCAAAATGCGGGTGCCCCCGCAAATAATCGGCTACGGACATGCGGCGCTTTCCAGGAGCTTGGATCTCCGTGATCCATAGGGTTTCTCTGCCTGCACAAGCCATCAGCATGCCGCCTTGCTCAACCTTGACCAAGCTGCCTGGCGATAGCTCCGTCTTCTCCGTTGAGTACCGGGCAGCAAAGAGCCGAAAGCTGGTTCCGGCGATTTCCGCAGTCGCCACCGGCCATGGCTGAAGCCCATAGATCCATTTCAGGATCGAGCGTGGGCTTTGATTCCAATCGACCGGTGAAAAAGATTTATCCAGCTTCTTTGTGTAGCTGGCCAATGCGTGGTCCTGCGGAATTCTCGGAGCTGTCCCCTGCTCAATGGCATGAATCGTGCGGACAAGAAGCGAAGCCCCCATCTCCATCAAGCGATCAAACACTTCTCCAGAGGTTTCTGTTTCGCCAATCTCCGTTTCTTCGGTATAAATCAAATCGCCGGCGTCCATATCATGGGATAAATACATGGTACTCACACCCGTCGAGCGGTCACCATTTAGAACGGCCCATTGAATCGGCGCCGCTCCGCGGTATTTGGGAAGGAGGGAGCCATGGACATTGATCGCCCCGTAACGAGGAATCGCAAGGATTTCATCTGGCAGGATTTGCCCATAGGCGACCACCACCAGGAGATCCGGAGACAATTCGCGCAGCTGGGCAGCAGCATCTTCCGTGCGCATGCTGCTGGGCTGAAAGACGGGAATCCCGACTTCTATAGCAGTTTGTTTCACAGGCGAGAAGCTGAAAGCCATTCCCCTGCCGCGCTGTTTATCCGGCTGGGTAAAGACCGCGGCAATCTCAAACCCCGCTTCTATGAGTTGTTTGAGGGAAGCATCCGCAAAATCCGGGGTTCCCATAAATACCAAACGCATCGTATATCCTCGGTTTTAGTGTTCTTTGTTCTGAAGGTTACGGATTTCATCCTCTGTAAGCATGCGTTCACACTTGGAGGTAAAAACAATTCCATTCAGATGATCCATCTCATGGCACAGGCATCGGGCGGTCAGCTCGTCCCCGCTCATTTCAAACCACTGGCCGTAACGATCCTGCGCACGAACCTTAACATGCATGGGACGTTTGACAAGGCCGAATTCTCCAGGTACGCTTAAGCAGCCTTCCGGGCCATCCTGCTCGCCTTCGCTTTCCAGAAGTTCCGGGTTAATCAGCTCAATGACATATTCATCTTCGCCTTCCGGTACGTTGGTTTCGACTACGAGAACAGCCCTGCGCAAAATGCCCACCTGGGGAGCCGCCAGGCCTACTCCTTCGGATTCCAGAAGCGTGTCTTTCATGTCGTCCAGCAGCTGATGCAGCCGAGGAGTAAACTCGGTCACTGGTCTGCAGGTTTTGTATAAAGTGGGTTCTTCCTGCGTCAGGATTTTGCGAAGCGCCATATCGTTTTTCTCTCCTTATTGTCTTCATTGGCGTTTTAATCAAGCGGATCTTGATCCGCAAAGACGGCCACGCCACGGAAGCGTTTATCTGTGGCACATTCCCCAACTACCTGCGCAATAGCCCCGCGAACCTTGGCGTTTGCGATGCAGTTGAGATGTACACGATACCGATATCGATTGTTGACCTTGACCACCGCCAGTGGGGTTGGGCCAAGAATATGAATGCTTTCCAGATCCCGGAGGAGCGTTTCCAGACGCCTTCGCACAAAGCGACAGGCTTGCACCACCTGCGCTTCATTTTGGCCGGAGGCTGTAACAGCAAGAATGTCGCAAAACGGTGGAGCGTTTTGGGTCTGTCGCAACAAAAGCTCTGCTTGATAGAAGGCTTCGTAGTCCTGCCGGGCAGCCTGCTGAATCGTCTCATTATCCGGCGTGTAGGTTTGAATCACAGCACGTCCCGGGCGCTCTCCACGCCCACCGCGTCCCACAACCTGCGTAATCAGGGAAAACGTCCGTTCCCCTGCCCGATAGTCACCTGCATAGAGACTCTGATCCGCGGAGATAACCCCAACAAGGGTGACGTTCTCAAAATTCAGTCCCTTAGTCACCATCTGTGTCCCCACCATGATGGGGATCTTTTCCTGCGTGAAGCGGGCAAAGAGAACTTCATGGGAGCCTACAGGTGTAACGGTGTCCGTGTCCATGCGCAAGGTTTCCACGCCAGGAAACAGTTCCTCAATCTCATCGACAATCAACTGTGTTCCTGCGCCTATATGATTCAGGATCCCTCCGCATTCAGGGCAAGCATCGTCAATGCGTGTCGAATACCCGCAATAGTGACACAGCAATCGCTTGTTGGCGCTGTGATACGTCAGAGAAACACTGCAGCGCGGGCATTTATAAGTATATCCGCAAGCACCGCAGCTGATCAACTTATGGGCGCCTCGTCGGTTGATAAACAGAATGCTCTGTTCGCCTCGCTCCAGATTGACAGTCAGCTCCTCCCGCAGAAGCGAACTGATATTTCCGCCGTTTCCGCGTCGCATCTCGCGCTTCATGTCAACAATCTTGACAGCAGGGAGCCCCTGCTCGTTATAGCGGTTACGCAGCGAATAAAAGCTGTATCTGCCTGTCTGCGCATAATAGCGGCTCACAATATCCGGGGTGGCCGAACCCAACAGCAGGAGGCAATCTGCTTTCACACATCGGAATTTAGCAATATCACGGGCGTGATAGCGCGGAGTATTCTCCGATTTATAGGTTTCCTCCTGCTCCTCGTCGATAATCAGGATACCCAGATTCTCCACCGGAGCAAACACCGCGCTGCGTGTACCGATCACCAGCTTTGCCTTACCGGATTTTATCCGTTTCCACTCGTCGTATCGCTCCCCCACTGACAGACTGCTGTGCAGCACCGCGATTGTTTCACCAAAATGAGAGGAAAAGGTCGTAAGCATCTGAGGTGTCAGAGCAATTTCTGGCACCAGTAGGATTGCGCTTTTTCCAAGGGAAAGCTGCTGCTGAATCAAGTGAATATAAACGCTGGTTTTTCCGCTGCCAGTAACACCAAATAGTAAGGCTGCACAGGCCTTTTTTTCTTTGGCCAGTGCCGATAGTCCGTCAAATGCGCGCTGCTGTTCTGCATTTAAAAGCGGAAGTGGCACACGTTCACCTGTTTGCATCAAGGGTCTTCGAAAGACCTCCCGAGAATAGAGTTCAACAAGCTGTGCCGATACCAGCGCTTTCAGGGATTGGCGACCTGCACCGGTAAAGCGGAGAAGCTCATGACTCGGCAAAGCTTCAAAGCTGCACAGCAAGTCCAGCAGGTTTGCCTGTTGCGGGGAACGGTGGCGTTTGTTTCCGGCAATGACCGACGCATCTTCAGGTGCGATTGCAAGCCGGGCCATTTCTATTGTCTTATCTCGTACCCGCCGTTTCCCTTCCCGGTCGAACCACAGTCCGGCGGGCAGCATGGCCTTAATTGCGTCATAGACCGTGCAGAAAAAACGCTCATGCATAAACAGCGCAAGCTGGATCTGCTCTGCGTTCAAGACTGGTTCTTCGTCCAGAACAGAGAGCACACTTTTGAGCTGATCCCGTGCGCTCTCTTCCGTAACAGCCAGAACGATTCCTTCACTCTTGCGATTTCCTTTGGCGAAAGGCACGAAAACCCGCATGCCCGGCTGTAGCTTGTCCTGCAGCTGTTGGGGGATGCGGTAATCATAAGGTTTATCGATCCAATATGTGGCGGCGGCTACCGCAATTCTCGCAACATGGGCAGGCATAGGGCGCTACCTCGAAGTAAAAGGTTCTTACTTGATGGAAAGCTTTCCGGTGTATACCTCGTCAATCGCGGTGGAGACGGGCTTCCTCTCCAATGGGATTTCATGCGCTTCAGCTTCAGAGGAAATCGTGCGCGCCCGGCGGGCAACAAGATTTACCAGTTGGTAGCGGCTTCCAATTTTGTCTACAAGTTCAGCAACAGGGGGATACAGCATCATAATAACAGTTCTCCATTCCGCCGAAAATCCGGCAATGATAATTTGCCCTGCCATAAATAGCAGGAGGTTTTAAAAACACAGGCGATCAGGGCAGTTCCAGCCATGTTTTTCTATTTGAAAAACGGCAATCCTCCGCAGTGATAATGGCATCCAATTCTTTTGCCGCATGATCCGCATCGTCATTGACAATCAAATAGTTGTAAAAACTCGCTTCCTGGTACTCTTGTCTAGCCCGAATCAGCCTCGCCTCAATGGCGCGTGCAGTATCTGTCCCACGTCCTTCCAGACGCCGCTTAAGTTCATCCAGAGATGGCGGTATGATGAAGACCATTATCGCCTCGGGCATTTTTTCATGAATCTGGCGCGCGCCTTGCACCTCTATGTCTAAAAGCACGTTCAGCCCGGCATTCAGCTGCTGTTCCACATAGGCTCTGGGTGTGCCGTAGGAATTGGCCACATATTCGGCGTGCTCCAGCAGCTCATCATGATCCACCATTTCCTGAAATCGCTCCAGATCGACAAAGAAGTATTCACGGCCGTCCACTTCACCTTCTCTGGGTTTTCGCGTGGTGACAGATGTGGAAAAGCATACGTCCGTTCTCCCCTCTATCGCCTTGAATACCACGGTGCTCTTCCCTGCTCCGGAGGGACCCGAGATCACAATCAGTCTACCTCTGTTTTTCATTTGTATCCTCTTCCTCCCGTTCGTAGGTGTCGTCTATTCGGACTGCAATGCTTTCCGGCGGCAGCGCAGAGAGGATCACATTTCCGCTGTCCATCAAAATGACCGCTCTTGTGCTGCGTCCAAAGGATGCGTCCACCAGGACGCCGCGTTCACGCGCTTCCTGAATCATACGCTTAATAGGGGCGGAATCCGGACTCAACACGGAAAGGATCCGTTCCGCCGAGATCAGATTCCCAAAGCCAATACCAATCAGTCTCAAACCCGCTCCTCCTACTCAATATTCTGAATCTGTTCGCGGATTTTTTCGATCTCCGCTTTCAGTTCCACGACCACTTCGGTGATCTGAGAATTCTGGCATTTGGAGCCAATGGTGTTGGCTTCGCGGTTAAACTCCTGAATTAAAAAATCAATCTTGCGCCCGATGGGTGAAGCGCCGCTGAGCATCGTACGCAGTTGAGAAATGTGACTACGCAGGCGGACTGTTTCTTCATCTACCGCTACTCTGTCAGCAAAGACAGCCGCTTCCGCCAGGATTCGGCCCTCTTCAATGCCGGTGCTTCCCAGGACTTCTGCCATTTTCTGTTCCAGACGGCTTCGATAGTCGGCAACCGTTTGCGGCGCTTGCTCTTCCACAAAGGAAACCATGCGTTCAATACTAGCCAACCTGCTCAGAACATCCTGTTTTAAGCGCTCCCCTTCTCTTTGGCGCATGTCGTCAAAATCGACAAGAGCCGCTTCCACAACGGGGGTGATGCCCGCAAGAATTGCATCCGCATCCAGATCCTTCTTCTCTACAGTCAACACATCCGGAAAGCGGCTGACCCGCATGACGCTTGCATCGTTCGGCAGTCCGAAACGCTGCCCAATATACGCAAGCGCATCCAAATATCCCTGCAGCAGCGCCTCATTAACTTTCACCGTCATTTCGCCTGCCGCACTGGAGTCGACACTCAGGTACACGTCTACCTTTCCTCGGCTGATATGAGCCTGTACCAAGGATTTTATCTTGTCTTCCAAGAATAGAAAGCTGCGGGGCAGACGAACAGAGCTGTCAAGGAATCGATTGTTGACACTTTTGAGCTCTATGCTAATATCCAAGCCCTCTACCGTTGCTTTGGCGCTTCCATAGCCGGTCATGCTTTTGATCATGGCAGCTGTGCTCCTTTATCGAATGATATCAAAGGTAATCGAATTCTTATCTTTTTTCAGCCTCTGGCTGAGTACCATGATGCCGGCGCCCAGAAGCAGACCAAAAAAGCTGACAAGAATGCACAGGCCTTCTCCCGCACCCGCCAAATGAGCTAAGACATAGGCGGCTATGAACAATACCAAGGGCAGCACGTATACCAGAAAAACCGCGCTGAAAATCTTGGATGATTTGCTGGCAATGATCACGCGCTGGCCGATGGCGGCGCCGATGTTGTTGCGGGCAATCGCCCTCAATTCACTTTGAAACATGCAGCTTTCACAGCTCGCGCAGTTCCCCCCGCAGGCGGTAGTCCTCGCCACAGCCACCTCCGCCATATCGTTGGGAAGGATCTTGATTACAACCGCGTCTTGTGTCATGGCTTAGGCCTTTCTGATTTCTACCGAAATCGTATTTTCTCCAATGGCTCCCACATCCGTCACGCCATCCACATAGATTTTCACAAGCGGCATGTATGCGCCTGTGGAATCCTTGAAGTCTGCAAGATCCGCCACAGCACGGATGTTCTCACTCTTCACCTGCTCTAACAGCTCGGGTGCGCCGCGGAGCGTAACCTCAATACTTTCGGTCAAGATTTCCACAGCCGCAGTCTCCGAGGCATTGATGTAGGAAATGTTTTTGACCGTAAAGGTCTTGGTTTCCAGTCCAACAATCTCAATGGTGACACTGGCCTCCTTGATGCCTGTGACATTGGTGAGATCGTTATTGATTGGTATAGCATATACTTCGGACCAGGTCGACGCGAAATCAGTGAGATCAACCGTGGACAGAATGATCCGGTTCAGGCCATTCAGCAGTGCGGAATCACCAGCCAAAATAATAGACTGCGGAGAGATGTCGATCTTGGTATTGGCGGCAGTGGCGCCGGCGCCTTCAATCAAGTCGAGCCCCAGCGTAACCTCTTTGCTCTCCAGAATCGGCAAGGAAGCTGTCAAGGTTTCTGGCATTACGGAAAGGGACTCCAGCGAAACAGGACTGTCGTTTGCATTCATCAGGGTAAAGCCTGCTTCCGCAGTATAGCTGCTGCTGGCAACGATTCCTTTTCCGAAGGTGACCCACGCATAGGAAACATCTTTTGCGTAGATTTCCGGTCCGGTGACCGTGATAACAGAAGGTTCAAATGTTGGGGTTTCCGCCATGAAGCCATCCGCAAGCTCCCCTTCATAGCCGCCGCGTACAGGCACCTGAATGCTGACCAACTTGGATACATTAAAGCTGATACTGTCCGGCCAGCGGGTAACCTCCGTAATGTTGCGGGTATCGGTTCCGGCGGGATACACCACTTCATACTTCATTGGCATCTCCCCTGTCTGTGTCAGGCGACTCACGTCTACCTGAGCTAACAGGTCAGAACTGTTAAGCACACCCACAATCCTTCTTGGACCCAGGACTTCAACCGTGACTGTGCTGACATCCAAGTCTGTTATGACCAGATCGCGGGACTTGCGCAGGGCATCCTCCCCTATGATTTCGATCCGAACATTCCGAAAAGTCTGACGAATCTCGGAAGATTCTCCACTGGTAACGTAGGTCCAAATCGCAAAAGAAGCCAATACAGAGAGAATGACCAAAAATACCCGGCTGTTATACAGTTTATTCAGAGGGCTTGTCTTGTTCATTTTGATTCACCTTGAAGAAATTCCGCATGAAATTTCGGAGGGTATTGCGCCTGGATTCATCCATGCCCTCCATAATCAGCTCACTATGCAAAAGCTTGTTCAGGTTTGGTATCGTCAAGTGCCGTTTCAGCATACCGTCGATGGCAACGGAAATAGATCCCGTTTCCTCCGACAAAATCACCACAACTGCATCGGACTGTTCGCTCAGACCGATACCGGCACGATGGCGCATCCCCAGATCCTTGCTGAGATTGGTATTCTGGGTCAGCGGAAGTACGCACCCTGCCGCGGCAATCCGACCGTCACGAACCACAATAGCGCCATCGTGCAGCGGAGCTTTATTAAAGAACAGATTCTTGATCAGCTCCGCAGTGATATCAGCATTGATGACGGTGCCCGTGCCCATGATTGAATTCAGGTTGACGCCACGCTCAAAAATAATCAGTGCTCCTGTTCGGGAATCCGACATATCCGTACAGGCAAGCACGGTTTGCGCAATAGCCGTTTCCATGGAGGGACTGGAGCTTGTCCGACTGGTAGTCAGACTGCGCCCCATCCGTTCCAGCAGGCGGCGCAGCTCTGGCTGGAACAGGATGACGAGCGCGATCAAGCCCAATTCCACGGTTTTTCGCAGAAGAAAATTGATCATGGTCAGGCCCAACACGTAGGATAGCCCCAGGACAACCAAAATCAGGATAAGGCCTTTGGCAAGATTATAGGAATTTGTTCTTCGGACGAACCAGATGACCCGATAAATCAGATACGCTACGATCAGGATATCTACGATATCCGCGGGACCGATTGTTGCGAATAGATTGGCCGCCCGGCTCAATGCACTGCTGATTGCTTCCATACTTATACCCGCCAAACTGTATACTTGCGACGCCATAGGGCAACGCA
>CACZSJ010000077.1 GCA_902783825.1 Oscillospiraceae bacterium
GATCAGCGCTATGCGCGGATCGCCCAGCTGCGCAGCCGGGAGATGCAGCTGGAGCACGAGCTGACCGAGCTCAAAGGCAAGGGGAAGCCTGCGCTGACGGTGGACAATCTGGCCCGGATCATCGAGCTGTGGACCAAGATCCCTGCCTCCAGCATCAAGGAAGACGAGCTGGAGCGGCTGGCGCAGCTGGATGAGCGGCTCAAGGCTCATATTGTGGGTCAGGACGAGGCGGTGGAGGCAGTCTGCGCTGCAATCCGCCGCAGCCGGGTTGGCCTTAAAGTCAAGCGCAAGCCGGTGAGCTTTATCTTCGTAGGCGGCACGGGCGTAGGGAAAACGGAGCTGGTCAAGCGCCTGGCGGCGGATATGTTCGACAGTCCGGAATCCTTGATTCGGCTGGATATGTCCGAATTTATGGAAAAATTCTCCGTCTCCCGGATTATCGGCTCTCCGCCGGGCTACGTGGGCTACGACGAGGCAGGCCAGCTGACCGAAAAAATCCGCCGCAAGCCCTACAGCGTGGTGCTGTTTGATGAGATTGAAAAAGCCCATCCGGACGTGATGAACATCCTGCTGCAGATCCTGGACGACGGCCGTATTACCGACGCCCAGGGCCGCATGGTGAACTTTGAAAACACCATCGTCATCATGACAACCAATGCCGGCAGCAGCAGCAAGACCGGCAGCGTGGGCTTCGGCGGCAGCCTCAGCGACATGAGCAGAGAACGGGCGCTGAAGGCGCTCAACGAATTCCTGCGTCCCGAGTTTATCAACCGTGTGGACGAGGTGGTTTGCTTCAACCAGCTGACAGAGGAGAACTTCCGCGGCATTGCCGCTTTGATGCTGGACGAGGTGAGAGGCGTGCTGCGGGAAAAGGATATGGAGCTTGTCTGGGATGAGAGCCTGTTGGATTATCTGGTACGCAAGGGCTATTCCGTCACCTACGGCGCCCGGAATCTGCGCCGTCTGATCCAGAAAGAGATCGAGGACGAGATCGCGGCGCAGGTTATTGCGGCCCGGGGTCGGGAAATCCGGCGGGTAAGACTCTCCGGGGAAAACGACAAGGTGACGGTAGTTTGTGAGGAGGACAGCTAATGGAGAGGATTCAGATTCTGCGTGGCGACATCACCCAACAGGAGGCGGACGCCATCGTCAATGCCGCCAATTGCTCCCTGCTGGGCGGCGGCGGCGTGGACGGCGCCATCCATCGGGCCGCGGGGCCGGAGCTGCTGGCGGAATGCCGCACGCTCAACGGCTGCGAGACCGGCAAGGCGAAGATAACCGGCGGCTATCGGCTGCCTGCAAAGTACGTGATCCACACCCCTGGCCCGATTTGGCGCGGGGGCGGCCGGGGAGAACCGGAGCTTTTGGCCTCGTGCTATCGCTCTTGTCTGGAGCTTGCCTCGGCCAATGGCTGCCAGACGGTGGCCTTCCCTTCCATCAGCACCGGCGTGTATCATTTCCCGCTGGACAAGGCCGCGGCGATTGCCATTGGCACCATCGCCGCCTATCTGCGGCAGCATGAGGAAATCCGGCAGGTGCGGATGGTCTGCTTTGATGAGAATACCGAAAAGCACTATCGCCAGGCTCTGGAGGCGTTGGAGGGAGACGCATGAAGCGGGTAGTCCGCCTGCAATACAATTCTCCGGTGGTGCTGACCTTTGCCTTAGCCGCCTTGGCGGCGCTGCTGCTGGGAAGCTTTACCGGGGGTCGGATGACCCGCCTGCTTTTTAGCGTGTATCGCTCCTCTCTGCGGGATGTATTTAGCTATCCCCGCTTTGTGCTGCATGTGCTGGGGCATGGCAGCTATGCCCACTACATAAACAACATGATGATGATCCTGGTGGTGGGGCCTGCCTTGGAGGAAAAGTATGGCAGTCACAGTCTTTTCTGGGCCATCTTCCTTACGGCTTTGGTGTCCGGACTGGTGCAGTGGCTGTTTTTCCCAGGGTCGGCGCTGCTGGGCGCCTCGGGCATCGTGTTTATGATGATCGTCATGGCGTCCCTGTCCGGTATGCGGGACGGATATATTCCCATCACGCTGATTCTGGTTTTGATTCTGTATGTGGGCGGAGAGATCGTCAACGGCGTGGTGCTCAGCGACAATGTTTCCCAACTGACGCACATCATCGGCGGCCTCTGCGGCGCTTTTTTGGGCCTGAGTATGAGGAGCTGAGATGGGGCGATGGCTATTGATCAGCGCCTGCCTGCTGGGCAATCGCTGCAAATATGACGGCGGCAGCAACGCCCTGCCCGAGGAGCAGATCGCGGCGCTGCGAAGACGATATCGCTTGTTGCCGGTTTGTCCGGAAGTGGCGGGCGGCCTGCCGGTTCCCCGGGAAGCAAGCGAGCGGCGCGACGGCGGCGTGTATGACCGCAGCGGCGCGGATGTGAGCGCCGCTTTTGAAGCGGGAGCCCGAAAGGCTTGCCTGCTGGCCCGGCGTTGGCGTTGCCAAGAGGCGCTGCTAAAAGAGCGCAGCCCTTCCTGCGGCTTGGGCGCCGTTTACGACGGCAGCTTTTCCGGCACCTTGATTTCCGGCGATGGGGTGACTGCGGAAATGCTGCGGCAACTGGGACTGACCGTATACGGCGAAAGCGAATGGGAGAAGCTCCTATAAAAAACAATGCCTTCGTGTCTTCGCGACACGGAGGCGTTTTCGTGGCGACCGGCAGGCGGCATCCACCTGCGAGCAAGAAAATAGAAAGAGAAAAAAAGCTTGCTTTCCGCCGTCGCCTCCGATATGATAAGGAGGCTGTTGTCTTCGCCGGGAGCGGTCTTGGAGCCAAGTACGCGAGAGACAGTCGCGCCCACGGAGAGAGAAAGGATTCTATCGCCATGAACCGTGCGCCCATTACAAAAAATAAGACCGTGCTTGCCGCAATTACATGCCATAGCTTTTGGGGAATGAGTTTTATGGCTTCCCGGGTGGCGCTGGACGCGGCGCCGGTATTTCTGGTGCTCAGTCATCGCTTTCTCCTGGCTTTTCTGCTGATGACGCTGCTGCGCTTTACACGGCTGGTGGATTGCAATTTGCGGAAAAAGGCGCTGCTACCTTTGCTGCTGCTGGGGCTGTTCCAACCGGTTTGTTATTTCTTTGGGGAGCAGTACGGGCTGCTCCATTCCAGCACCATTTTCTCCGGTGTCATGATTGCCTTGATTCCCATTGCGGCGACCCTCGCGGCAATCCCGGTCCTGGGCGAAAAACCCACGCTGCGGCAGTTTGCCTGCAGCCTGCTCTCAGTGGGCGGCGTGATCGGCATCGGGCTGCTTACCCGAAGCAGTGGGAGCCTGGACTGGATCGGCCTTGCAGGATTGCTGCTGGCGGTTTTCTCGGCGATGTCATTTCTGCTTCTGGCCCGCGGTATTGCCGATCGATATACGCCCTTTGAACGCACCTATGCCATGGTCTGTGTCGGCGCGCTGGTGTTCAGCCTGCTGGCTTTGCTCACCGTGCGGGGAGATGTGGCGGCTTATCTGCGGCCCTTGGGGGAGCATAGCTATCGGATTGCCATTGGCTTCCTTGGGATCTGCTGCTCGGTGCTTTGCTTTTTCCTGTCCAGCTACGTGATCACGGATCTTCCTGTAGCAAAGGCGTCCATCTTTGCCAACCTGTCTACGGCGGTTTCCGTTTTCGTGGGAGCTGTTTTTCTGCACGAGCCCTTTTCTTTTGTGGGACTGATCTGCTGTGTGCTGATCCTGCTGGGGATTTACGGGGTCAACGCGCCGGACACCCGTTCCAAGAAAAAGGAATAGGGGAGAAGCGCCCGAAAATAAACGAAAAGCTCCCTCCGCGTGGGTTGAAAGCGGAGGGAGCTTGTTTTATGACGTTTGAAGCGGTCATTGCGTTCAAGCTTGCCCGGCGGAGTAAATGCGCATACTGACGCCAACGTCTTGCACCAGGATATCCCGAGGCAGGGGGGCAATGCGCAGGCTCACGTAGATGTCTCCCACACAGCCGCAAAGATGGGAGATGAGGATCAGCCAGACAACCCAAAACCAGTGTCGGGGAACCAGGGCGCAGAGTGGCAGCAGCACCAGGCTCCAGAGAAGCAGGGGAGCCAGAGCTGTGGCCAGGTAAGCGGACTTGTCAAAATAGTCCTCCTGGCTGCCGGCATATGCGTAAGGGCCGGTAAAGCCGAAGCGCAGCCGCGTGGCGCCGCAGTACTTCATCACTGCCCCGTGGGTAAGCTCATGGAGGACGATATAGGCCAGCGTACCCACTATCAGCACGCCGAAGCGCAGCCAATACGCAGCCATCCCCGGGGAGAAGTCAAGCATCGTGTCAAAGGGAACGAGAGCCAGGCCCAGAAAAAACAGCGGCAGAGCGCCCAGCAGACTCAGACCGTTGAGAAGCCAGAGAAGCTTTTTGTCTTTTTGCAGATCCAGGCACAGGATCTCCCGATAGCCCTCGGGCAGAGAAGAAACAGCGCGCATGGCAGCACACCTCCGGAAAAGCTGCCCGCATTATAGCAGATTTCCATCAGGCTGACAAGCTCAGGCCAATTTGCCCTCTCCATCCAGATAAATGACCGGCGCCATGCCGCAGATCAGCAGCACCATGTCATCGTAGTTGGTTTCGTGTCCGGCGCGACTGTACACCGGCGATATTTGCAGTTCTCCGCTGATGTTGCCGAACACGGCGGCGTTGGGCATCTGCCCCAGAATAGACTCTCGCAGCCGTGCATAGAGCTCCGATCCGTCTTCCACGGTGCCCAGACGCTGACCGTTGACAAAGACGCCGTCCGCCAGCACAATCCCCGGATAGGCGCGCAGAAGTGTGTCGGTCAGCAGGGGAAGATCCCCCGTCGGCGCGCGAAGGGATAGCCGAGGCCGACAGTGCAGCGTCGGCTCCGGGGGAAGGGACGGCAGAAGCTCCCGAGCAACTTCAGCTGCCACCACACGGGCACGACGCAGCTGCTTTGCCGTATAGGTGCTGGGCGGGGAATGCCCGTCTACGACCACATCATAGGAAAGATGCAGATGTGAGCAGAGAAGAAACAGCAGCGCCAGAGCCAGTATGCGCCGGTTTTTTTGTGTCATGCGACCACCTCCGGAGTCAACATAAAGCAAAATCCGGCAGAGGTCAAGGGCTTCGACAAAACTGGTGAAAAAAACCGATAATCCTCCGGAGCTCTTTACGGCGTCAGGCGCTCCAGCTCGGTTACGGAGACTTCAAACGCCACGCGTTCCACAGGGCCTTCCTCGGTGAGCTTGATATAGTCTCGGCTCTGCAAGCGGCCGCTGAGCCGCAGCCGGTCGCCTACGGACCAGAGGGCGGCCTGCTGGGCGGTGAGGCCCCAGCAGATACAGGGGAGATAGTCCGAGCGGGCGTAGCGGCGATTGAC
>CACZSJ010000078.1 GCA_902783825.1 Oscillospiraceae bacterium
GAAAATCGCTTTCGACGATTTGTTTTTGCTCTCCCGGCTGATCTATCTGGAGGCCGGCGATGCGCGCTGCAGCGATGAGCAGCGCATGTGCGTGGGTGAGGTCGTGCTCAACCGGGTGGCGTCACCGGAATACCCGGACAGTCTGGAGGCTGTGGTGTATCAGGAAGGGCAGTATCCCGGTACCGGAACCTCCGCTTTTCAGGAGAGCGTCCTGCCAAACCGGGCCAGTGCCCAGGCGGCTATGCGCCTGCTGCTGGGCGAGCGGATGCTGGAGCCCCAGGTGGTGATTCAGAGCCACCAGCAGCCGTCCGGCGAAGTCTACGCCAGTTTCTGCAATCGCCGTGGCTTCCTCTATGTCTATACATATTTCTGTGCCAGCCCCAATACAGAGCTGTATCTTTTCTCTCCCCTGACCCCCTAAATGTCCCCTTAAAGCAAAAGCGTCCGGTATCGTACCGGGCGCTTTTGTGTGCAATGGGGAAAGCAACACGCGGCAGGGGCTATGCCCTGCCGCGTGCACGGATTGGGAAATTTTATTTCTTGCTCTTGATATACTCGTCGATGCTCTTGGCGCCGGTTTTGCCTGCGCCCATGGCGAGGATGACCGTGGCGGCGCCAGTGACCGCGTCGCCGCCGGCGAAGACGCCGGGCCGGGAGGTCACGCCGTTATCGTCCGCGTCGATGCCGCCTTTCTTGGTGGTGTTCAGGTTGGGCGTGGTGGAGCGGATCAGGGGGTTGGGGCTTGTGCCGATGGCGATGATCACCGCATCGCACTCCAAGATCCAGTTGGAGCCCTCCACCGCCACGGGGCTGCGGCGCCCCTTGGCATCCGGCTCTCCCAGTTCCTGCTTGATCAGCTCAATCCCGGTCACGCGGCCTTCCTCATCCCCGTGGATGGCGTGGGGATTGTTGAGCAGCATAAACTCAATGCCCTCAGACTCGGCATGCTCCACCTCTTCCAAACGGGCAGGCAGCTCATCCTTGCCGCGGCGGTAGGTGATGTACACATGCTCGGCCCCCAGGCGCTTGGCCACGCGGGCCGCGTCCATGGCCACGTTGCCACCGCCGACGACGGCCACGACCTTCGGGTGCTTGATGGGCGTGTCATAGTCGTCCCGGTAAGCTTTCATAAGGTTGACCCGGGTCAGGAACTCGTTGGCGCTGTATACGCCCAGCAGGTTTTCCCCGGGGACATGCAAGAACTGAGGCAGACCTGCGCCGGAGCCGATGAATACGGCCTCGAAGCCGTCGTCAAACAGTTCGTCGATGGTCATAGACTTGCCGATGATGGCGTTGTTGACGATCTTGACGCCCATCTTCTGGAGGTTTTCGATCTCAGCCGCGACGATTTCCTTGGGCAGACGGAACTGCGGAATGCCGTAAACCAGCACGCCGCCGGACTTGTGGAAGGCCTCAAAGATGGTCACGTCGTAACCAAGCTTGCGCAGGTCACCCGCGCAGGTCAGGCCCGCCGGGCCGGAGCCGATCACGGCAATCCGGTGTCCGTTGGACTCGGGAGCCACAGGCTCGGGCTTGTTCTCCAATGCCATGTGCGTGTCGGCCACAAAGCGTTCCAGACGGCCGATACCCACCGGCTCGCCCTTGATGCCGCGGACGCAGTGAGATTCACACTGCTTCTCCTGGGGACAGACACGGCCGCAAACCGCGGGCAGAGAGTTGGTGGAAGTGATGATCTCATAGGCTTTTTCCAGGTCACCCTCGCGCACCTGGGCGATAAACTGCGGAATCTTCACACGCACGGGGCAGCCTGTCCGGCAGGGGCTGTTCTTGCAGTCCAGGCAACGGGAAGCCTCTTTTACAGCCGTCTCCAGGTCATAGCCCAAAGCCACCTCGTCGAAATTCCCGGCGCGGACGATCGGATCCTGCTCGGGCATTTCGTTTTTGGTCATGCTCATGTTCACTTTCAGATTAGCCATTTCTCTTCCCTCCCGTAATGTTGCAGATATGCTGGGCGGCCTCATTCTGCTCATCCGTATAGAAGGCGGCCCGCTTGAGCAGGCTGTCAAAATCCACCTTGTGGGCGTCGAAGTCCGGGCCGTCCACACAGGCAAATCTGGTCTCGCCGTCCACAATTACCCGGCAGCAGCCGCACATGCCCGTACCGTCCACCATAATGGGGTCGAGAGAAATGATGGTGCTGATTTCATAGGGACGGGTCACATCCGCCAAAAACTTCATCATGATGTCCGGGCCAATGGCGATAACCCGATCAAACTGAGGCAGGCCCTGGGCAATGTTGTTCTCGATCTCCTGCTTGAGGTAGACCGTGGTGAAGCCCTTCTCGCCATAGCTGCCATCGTCGGTGCACATAATGAGCTTATTGGAGGCGGCCTTCAGCTCCTCTTTGAGGATCACGATGTCCGCCGAGCGGAAGCCTGCAATGAACGTCACGTCGATGCCCTTGGCGTGCATCTCCTTGGCGATGGGATAGGCAATGGCGCAGCCTACGCCGCCGCCAACCACGCAGACCTTTTTCAGGCCTTCCATCTCCGTGGCCTTGCCCAGAGGGCCGGCAAAGTCGGAGATATAGTCCCCTTCCTCCACGGTGTGGAGCATTTTCGTGCTGCGACCGGCCGCCTGCACCATCACGGTGACGGTGCCCTTCTCCCGGTCATAGCCTGCCACAGAGACGGGCACACGCTCTCCCTGCTCATCCAGGCGGAAGATCACAAACTGCCCTGCCTGGGCGTGCCGGGCCACCAGCGGCGCCTCAATCTCAAACAGGCAAATGGTCTTGGAGTCATTCAGGAAACGCTTGGTCACTACTTTATACATCTCAACACCCCTTATCCTTTCCATTATTTCAGGCATTACTATTTTAAACGATTGGCACACGATAGTCAAACACTATACCCGTTTTTTTCGCCGTTTTTTTAAATTTTCCGAAAAGACCAGACCTCTGGCGAAAGAGCGCGCCCTTACTGCATCGCCGTCACGTAACGAACCACATAGTCCGCAAAGCGGCGGGTCGCCGGGCCGGCCTTACTGCCGGCGGCAATGGCAATGCCGATAACCCGCTTGGCCTCCGGCACCAGAGGCAGGGTCAGCAGCCGGTCATGCCTGCCCTTGAGAAGCAGTTCCGGCATGATGCTCATGCCCAAGCCCTGCTCCACCATCGCCAGGATGGCGTAGTCGTCCTTGGTATAAAAGCGCACATTGGGCTGAACGCCCGCCGCCTCCAGCGCCCGGCGGGCGTCGTGGTCGGAGCTTTCCAAGAGGCTGATAAAGGGCTCCGTCTCACACTCCACAAGGGGAAAGCGGGGATAGCTGGCAAAGCGGCTGTCCTCCGGCAGGATGGCCAGCAGCCTGTCCTCCATGAGCGGAATACACTCGCAGTCCACAGCGCAGGGCACATTCACGAAGCCGATGTCCACACTTCCGTCGGAGAGCCACTGCTCCACATCGTGATAGTCTCCGTTGAGCAGCTTGAACTCCACCCGGGGATAATCCGCCTGAAACTCTTTCAACACCGCGGGCAGCCAGTGTACCGCCACGGAAGTAAAGGCCCCGATCCGGACGGTGCCCGCATCCAGGCCCCGGATGGCCGCCGCCGTCTGGTTGAGCTGCTCAGCGCTGCTCAGCAGGGCGTTGACCGCCGGGAGCAGCCGTTCCCCTTCCGCGGTGAGCTGCACGCCCGCCCGCCCCCGCTTGAGCAGCGGAAAGCCCAGCTCCTTCTCCAGACTGTCGATGCTGTGGCTCACAGCGGACTGGGTGCA
>CACZSJ010000079.1 GCA_902783825.1 Oscillospiraceae bacterium
ATATTGTGAAATAGATGAAATAGAAAGGGAGAAACACAACATGACTGACAGAGAATTGATGTCCCGGGCCAAGGAGGCCTCTTTGAATGCCTACGTGCCCTATTCCCGCTTCGCGGTGGGGGCGGCGATCGAGTGTGACGACGGAACGGTTTACACCGGCTGCAATGTGGAGAATGCAGCCCTGGGCAGCACCATCTGTGCCGAGCGTACCGCCTGCTGCAAAGCGGTCAGCGAGGGCAAGCGCAGTTTCCGCCGCATTGCCATCTATGCCGACAGTGAAAACTGGTGCACTCCCTGCGGCGCGTGCCGCCAGTTTCTGGCGGAGTTTTCGCCGGATATGGAGGTGCTGTGCGCCAAGGCCGGCAACCGCTATGTGAGCTATAAGCTCTCCGCCCTGCTGCCGCACACTTTCAACTACTGAGATGGAGCTGGAAAAGCTAAGGATATTCGTGGCGGTTGCGGAGCACGGCAGCTTCAGCCGAGGGGCGAGAACCTTGTACATCAGCCATTCTACTACCAGCCGGGCCGTGGCTGCTCTGGAGGAGGAGCTGGGTCTGCAGCTTTTGGAACGGCACAACCGGATCCTTGGCCTAACGTCGGCGGGACAGGTTCTGCTGGAAGAAGCGCGAGCCCTGCTGAGGCAGGCAGACGCGGCGGCCAACCGGGTACGTGCGGCAAAATAGCGCATAAAAAACGCCTGCGGGCAATCTTTTCAGATTGCCCGCAGACGTTTTGTTTTGCGTTCAGGCTTGGGGCGCGGAAGCATCTCGGGCAAAGCCCAGCATCAGCCCGCTCATCAGGAAGAAGAACAGCGGCCGGATATCCACGTCGGTGAAGAAGCAGGCTTCAAACAAGCCATAGACCAGAGGCGAAACCGCCGCCAGCGCCAAGACCCGCACACCCATGGAGACACGAGGATCACGAGAGAAGAAAAGCAGGAAGGCTTTTTTCAGCACCAGAAAACAGAACGCCATCGCCAGCGTCAGACCCGGCAGGCCGGTGAGAATCAGGGTCTGCAGCAGGAAATTGTGGAAGTGCGGAACCGGGTCTTTCCGCTGCAGCAAGGCGTTGGTAAGGCCCATGGAGTCCTTGCTCAGACAGCCGCGCAGTAGAATCAGCGGCTCCTCTTTGATGGTCAGAAAAGCGCAGCGGTAGATCTCAAGCCGCTTGGAGGAGAGTTTGTTGAGCCTGTCGTAGAGGCTGGGCTCCTGGCTGGTTTTCGCGGCCAGGGAAACCGGCTGCGCAAGCTCAGTGGAATGGAAGGCAGCCATGCCCGAGGGCGCTGGCGCCGCGGGAGCCTCCTGGGAAAGCAGCTGTGCGGAAACACCGCTCAGCCCGTCTGTACAAAGTTGAAAGCTCTTGTAGGTCAGCGGGGCGATGATGATGAACGCTACCGCCAGAGCCAAAACCCGGAGGCGCTTGTTCGAAAGCTTCAGCCTGTCCCGCAGCAGCAGCACCAACAGCAGACCGATGACCACGGAGAAAGCTACCCGGACGCTGCGGGTGTAGGTGATGGCGATGACCATGTACTGAACCAACGCACACAGAACAATGGGGATGCGCCAGCGCCGATCCCGACAGGCAAAAAACTGATAGAGCATCAGCAGAAAGCCGGTAAAGAACCAGTAAGCGGTGGAATCCACGTTGGTGTCCAGAATGTGGATGCGCTCGTAGCCGGATTTGGTGGCCATGCCGATGAGCCCTTCGGTGATGGGATTGACGAACTGTCGCCGCAGGAGAAAGGCGATCAGACAGAGAATGCCCAAGAGAAAATAGTAACCCCCTACCACAGCGCTCAGCCAGTCCAGAAAGCGCCGCCGACCCTCCGCGTCCAGAACCAGACCCAGCACGAACATGGGCAGCATCAGGGAGAGATCGAAGCAAAGATAGTGGTCGTCTACCAGAGCCAGATTGTGGTTGAGCATCCGGGAGAGCAGGAACCAGAGCCAGTAAAACACCAGCAGCTTGAATTCCAGTCCGTCCCGGAAGCGGCGGAAGTACAGCGTGGCGGCAACCAGAACGGGTACAGCGGCTGCATAGTAGGTCTCTCGCAAGCTCCGATACAGGTAAAAATGTGCCTGGGAGAAGAGAAAGAACAGATACAGAAGATAGACCGCCGCGGCAAAAGCAAAGCGGCGCCGTTTTTCAGGGGGGACTTGAAGTCGAATCATAGCAGCATTCCTCTGAGTCGTAATGGGCTTCAGGACGATAGTCCGATGGCGTTGACCGCCTCGAAGCCGTAGTAGCGGGCAATGCTCAGGTTGGGCCAATCTCGCTTGTTGTCAGAGAGCACGAAGGAGACGCCGTAAGGGGTAGCGCAAAGATGCTCTTCCAGGGTCAACTCCGTGTCGCCGGCCTCTACGGCTTGCCGCACGGCAGCCTCCCGCCGGAGGGCCTTGCTGTAATCCACCGTGATGTCGACCAGGCCGGAGGCCAGATTGAACAGAAAAAGAACAGACAGAAAACCGGCGCAGAGCTTCGGCAGAAGCCGTGTCCGGGGCAGGACAAGCAGCTCCGACAGAGGAAGCAGGCAGGCCAACGCCGCGGTGACGGTGGTAAAGCAGAAATGGCGTTTTTCAAAATAGACGGCAAAGACAAAGGTGGAAAGGGAGGCCAGACCCGCAAGGATCAGGATTCCGGAAAGGAGCAGGCGCCGCCTGTCCGCGCCGAAATGGAGGCAGGCGGTCACCAGCAGCGCGTATAGAACGTACAAGGGCAGCAGCACTGTCCGGGTCTGGGTCAGAACCTTGACTGCATTGGCGCCCAGCACCGAGGCAGAGTGGCCGGCGGATTTGGAGGCAACGGCCGGCGCGGTCATCAAAAGGAAATAGCCCAGGGCAGCGGCCAGCAATCCGGCCAGCAGCAAAAGAGGAAGGCGCCGCCGACGCAGCAGCAACAGCAAGAACAGACAGCCTGCCGCGAAAAGCATGGCGAGAGAGCCGTTTTCCGAATAGCCGCCCGCCAGAAAGGCCAGCAGCAGAAACAGCGCGTTATACGCCAAGGAACGCTTGCGGGGAATTTCCAGATAGTCAGCCGCATAGGGCCACAAAAACAGCAGCAGAACCGACATGCCCCAGGCGTAGTTGATCGAACCGTCCAGCCAAAGAAAAGCTTCGCCAAAAGCAGGGGAGTAGTTCCAGATCAGCATGCCGCCCACAGCCAGAGCGAAGACCGCCGCGCCGCCGCGCAGTGCCGGGAAATAGCGCCGAAACAGCAGGGCCAGCAACACGGCATTGCCCGCATTGAGCAGGTTGAACAGCAGCTTTGGACACAAGAGCAGGAGCTGAACCATGGTGTGCGCCGCCAGCCGCCCGTTGGCATGCTGTCGGTGGGCGGCCATGGAGGCGGGGATTTGTCCGATCCGGGTGATTCGGCTTTGGTCGGCGAAGCTGAAGCAGTACGTAAAATCATCCTGAACCATTGGGGTCATGCAGCTGAGAAACAGCATAAAGAGAAACATGCCCGCCAGGTACAGCTGCAAAGTTCGCCGCTTAGTTTTCAGAGAATTCCCGGTCATACAAACCTCTCAATCCCACATGCGTCGGCTAGGCGGGGCTCAGTCTGCCCGCTGCAGTACGACGCTGTCTTTTTCATAATAGTCGGCCATCACCAGATTGCGCCAGTCTTGAGGGTCCTCTTTCACGTCGTCCATATACAGCACATAGGGCTGACAGGGGAAGGCGGGTAGGACGGCATCGCGCACGGTGGGGTCTTCCAGGATGGCAAAGCGTTCCACGGCGGCCGCGTGATAGGCCTGGGCTTCACCGGAGCGCATGGCGCCCCAGGCCATGACCGAAGTAAAGCCGCCGCCCTGCATATGCAGCAGCAGGCACACAAGCCCCAGGGCGGCCGCAGCAGTCAGCGGTTTTCCGCTTACTCGTCCGGCGGGCGCCTGTGAAGGGGGGCGCCTGCTGGCCAGCCAGCCTATCCAGTAGAGCAGATTGAGGACCAGCAGCAGCACGTAAGCGTCATAGAGGATGTTGACCAGGCGCAGATCGCCGATATCGCCCATGGCGTAGAGCGGGGGGCAAAACATGGCGGAAAACAAACAGCAGGAATATAGGGACACCAGAACCGGGAAGCGGAACGAAAAGCGGCAGCTTCGGACGGCCGGCCAAAACAGTACAGCCAGAAAAATCAGAGCGCCCAGCAGCGGAAGGCGGAACCAGCGCAGCGCGCAGACCCCGGCATTCTGGAAAGACAGCACAATGGCTTGCGCGGCCCGGGGCGTATGAGACAGCGCCGCCTGCCGGACAGCGTTGCCCGGTGCCGCCATGCTGCAGAAAAATGCGGCCAGCAGGCACAACGATGGCAGCAGCAGGCGCTTGCCTGCGCGGTTTTTCCAAATCAAAAGCAACAGCAGACTGCTTATGGACACAATGGCACAGAAGAGGGCCGTGACGTA
>CACZSJ010000080.1 GCA_902783825.1 Oscillospiraceae bacterium
GGAGATCAATCCTCCGGCGGCGTGGCCAGCGTTCGCTCCATGCCCCGGAGAGCGGAGCGCAGGAAGAAGGCGCTGGCAACGAGGGACACGATCTCCGCGATGGGGAAGGACCACCAGACCATGTTTACGTCCCCGGTGCGGCTGAGCAGCCAGGCAGAGGGGATCAGCGCCACCACTTGACGCAGAATGGACACGCACAGGGAATTTACGCTCCGATCCAGGGCCTGGCAGGTGGAGCCGGCCACGATGCAGAAACCCGCGAACAGAAAGCTCAGGCTGATGCGCCGCAGGGCTTTGACGCCGATGTCCAGCATGACGGCGGAGGGGCTGAAAATGCCCAGCAGCACCTGGGGGATCAGATGGAACAAAAACAAGCCCAGGAACATGAAGCAGCAGGCGTAGAGCACGCCGAAACGGATGGTTCGGTAAATGCGTTCTTTTTTTCGGGCGCCGTAATTGTAACCGATGATGGGAATCAGCCCGTTGTTGATGCCGAAAACAGGCATGAAGAAAAAGCTTTGGATCTTGAAGTAGACCCCGTAGACCGCCACGGCAGTGGAGGTAAAGGCCCCCAGGATGATATTCATCAGATAGTTGGTCAGCGAGCCGATGACCATCATCAGAATGGAGGGGAAGCCGATACGATAGATGGAGGCGATGATCTGCCCGTGGGCCCGGATATCCCGCAGGTACAGAGGCAGCTCCCGGTTGAGCCGCAGGTGGAAGAGAACGCCGCACAGGGCGCCCGTCGCCTGGCCGATCACCGTGGCGATGGCGGCGCCGGCGGTGCCCATGGCGGGCAGGCCCAGCCAGCCGTAGATGAAGAAGGGATCCAAGATGATGTTGGTGACGGCGCCGATCATCTGCGTCCACATGGACAGATGGGTCATGCCCGTGGATTGAAGCAGACGCTGCATGCAGACCTCCAGGTACACAAACAGCGAGCCGATGGTCACAATGCGCAGATATGCGTCGGCATAGCTGCGGATGCTCTCCACCCGGGTCTGGGCGCGGATAAAGCTCCCCACGCCGAAGAGGCCGAACAAGACCATCAGCAGCCAGCAGCATAAGGACAGGAAAATAGCCGTACCGGCGATCCGGCTGGCTTCCCGCTGGTCCTGCCGCCCCAGGGCGCGGGACACCAGTGTGCTCACGCCTACGCCGGTTCCGGTGGCCAGTCCGATCATCACGTTCTGCGCCGGGAAGGCCAGGGAGAGGGCAGACAGACAGTCCTCCGAGACCCGGGCCACATAGATGCTGTCTACCACGTTGTACAGGGCCTGTACCAGCATGGACAGGATCATGGGAACCGCCATGGTCAGCAGCAGCTTGCCCTCGGGCATCTCGCCCATCCGGCGGGAATCGATTCTTGCAGCGGCCATATCGCAAATCTCCTTCACTCAAACAAAGCCATTATATAGAAAGTCTTCTCCTCTGGCAAGGGCTATTGTGACAGTTTTTGAGGAAAAACGGCAAGGCCCCCGGAGAATTCCGAGGGCCTTGGATTTGGTCTGGTTATCAGCGCCGGGCTTTGCCCGGGCGGAGGCTGCGATACATCCAGTAGGCGCACAGGACCATCAACAGCACGCTCAGGCTCATCAAGCTGTAGCAGAACCAATACCAGTTGCCATGCCGCTGGATCAGGTATTCCAGATAGCCGGCGGCGCCCAGAGACAATAGCCACAGCAGCCACAGCAAAATGTGCAGGGGGCGCAGGCCCAGGGCCCGCAGGCTCCGGCGGCTGTAATGGATCAGCACCGCCAGCATGCACAGGGCGCCGACGATCTGCGTCAGGCTTACAAAGCCGTTGGAGCGCAAAAAGCTGGAATCGTAGCGGGTGCTGTCCAGCACCAGCTCCAGGGCGCTGAAAAACAGCAGAAACAGCAGCGCCGTGCTGCCTTGGGAGCTGCCCAGTCTCAGCGGGGCGTTCCGGCGGCGCAGATAAAAGCGCAGCAGCCATAAGGTCAGCGGCAGCAGCAGCAAGAATTCCACAAAAAAGCTGGCAAAACGATATTCCACTGCGCCGCTGGCGGTAAGAACCGGGGCGGCCAGCGGCAGATGCTGCAAGCTGCTTCGGGTAATCAGCAGCTTTCCCCGGAAGCTGTTGGAAAACAGCTGACCCAGCCGGATCAGCGCAATGCCCAGGGCAGCGCCGGGAGCCAGCGCGTCCAGCAGTCGGGGCAGACTGCCTCCATAGCCCAGGCGCAGCGTGAGCCAGGCGGCCAGGAGGACGCCCGGCAGCAGACCGGCGAGACAGAAGCCGCCCCGGTCATAGCGGGTGAGGGCGGAGAAAAAGCCTGCGTACTGCTCGGTGTGGCAGTACCAGTGGAGCAGACGGCACAGCAGCAGGGAGAAAAACACCGCCAGCGGGAATACGACCCAGACGGCACCGTCCCGCCCTCCGTCACAGCGGTAGAGGGAACAGCTCAGCGCCAGCCAGGCGGCGGCTCCAAGAAACAGCAGCAAGGAACTCCAATAAACAACGGTTCCGCCAAGGGCGAAGGCCAGAGGGCTCATGACGTCACCTCCTGTGGATGCAGAGCGGTGCCAAAATAGAGAATGTCGCTCATGCTGCGCTCGCTGTCCCAATCCACACGGTTGAAGGCTTCGCCGTTGAAAACCAGAGTGGAGGTCTGCCCGCCGTCCAGGGCGTAGGCCTTTTGGCAGCCCTTGCGGTACATGAATTCTCCGGACTGGGAGATGGTGCAGGTGCGCTGGCAGTCGCCCTCGTAGTTGACGGTCATCAGCAGATAGTGTCGGGTGTCCAGCTGGCCCAGGGTGGAGCGGGAATAATAGTGATCCACTTCTCCGATGGGATAGCTGGGAGAGACGGGCTGCAGCTGGCCGTCATCGATCAGCAC
>CACZSJ010000081.1 GCA_902783825.1 Oscillospiraceae bacterium
CCACGCTGGATTCCCGCATACATACCGGATTCCAGGTTCAGAATCATACGCTTTCCCTGTTGGAACGGGAGCTTTCCTATGCGTTCCACCGGCAGCGTGCAGCAGGTATTGGTTCCGGTGCCGCTTACCTGGCCGATCACATCCTCATATGCCGACCGCTCCAGCAAGGCCGCGCCGCCCAGCAAAACGGCCACCGTATCGTTCAAGACCACCAGTTTTTTTCCCGGGAAGCCTCGTTTTTCCAGCTCTGCCAGCAAATCGGCGCCCAGAAGCCTGCCCTCGCAGTCGGTGACAAGCACTTCCTTATCGATCCGTATAACCCGGCCGTCCCGCTGCGGTGTAATGTCCGCCGAATAGGAAAAACAGAAACCGATCCGATCGGTCATGGGCAGCAGATCCATCAGACTGTCCGCGGCGAACGCGATAAAAGCCTCCCAGCTCACCGGCCGATCCGTGCCGGGCATTTTCCATTTTTTCAGATGCTCCACACGATAGGATCCGTTTTCAAAGCAAATCAGCGCCCGACGATAATTGGTGCCTCCGGCGTCCACCACGGCCACGGGCACTCCCTCGGGAATCGTGCCTTCCCCACTGAGATAGGTGGGCAGCATCGGCAGAGAGCTTTGCTCCCCGACGAGGCCGCGCTCCATTTCCCGGCACATAGCCGCCGCATCCCGTGATGGCAGAATGCGAGACGGACTCATGCCGTATTGCTCCAAAAAGCTCTGCACCTTGTTCATGCTGTACCCCCGTCAAAAGCAGCAGGCGGCGCGGACCGTCTGCTGCCTCTGTTTCTTATTTGCTTTCTTTGGCAGGCGCCTTTTCCTCTTTGGACGCCTCCACAATGCCTGCCGCAAGGCCGGCAAGGCCCTGGATCTCGCTGGGGATGATGATCTTGGTGGCCCGGCCGTTGGCAGCCGTAGCAAAGGATTCCAGCGCTTTGATGCGAATCACCGCATCGGTGGGCGCTGCCTCGTTGATCAGTCGGATGCCCTCGGCCGTGGCGGTCTGCACCTTCAAGATGGCTTCCGCCTGTCCTTCCGCCTCCAGAATCTGCTGCATCTTTTTGGCGTCCGCACGGAGAATGGCGGATTCCTTTTCGCCTTCTGCCTCCAAAATGGCCGCGCGCTTTTCACCCTCTGCCCGGAGAATGGCTTCACGCCGCTCGCGCTCCGCCTTCATCTGCTTTTCCATGGCGCTCTGGATCTCCTTAGGCGGCAGAATGTTCTTCAGTTCCACCCGGTTGACCTTGATGCCCCAGGGGTCGGTGGCTTCATCCAGAATGGCACGCATTTTGGTGTTGATGATATCGCGGCTGGTCAGACACTGGTCCAGCTCCAGATCGCCGATGATGTTACGCAGGGTGGTGGCCGCCAGATTCTCAATGGCCACCATGGGCTGCTCGATGCCATAGGTGTAGAGCTTGGGATCCGTGATCTGGAAATACACCACCGTGTCGATCTGCATGGTGACGTTGTCTTTGGTAATCACCGGCTGGGGCGGGAAGTCCGCCACCTGTTCCTTCAGAGACACGATCTTCGCTATGCGCTCAATGAACGGAAGCTTCAAATGGAGACCCGTATGCCAAGTATCCCGGTATGCTCCGAGGCGTTCCAGCACAAAGGCCCTCGCCTGAGGAACAACGCGAATGTTTCGAATCAGGATGACCGCAACCAGCAGAATCAGAACAATGACTACAATTGACATAGCACTTTCCTCCTATTTTTATTCGTCGTTTACAGGCGTTACAATCAATTTAACACCTTCAATCCGCAAAACCGTAACACGAGCTCCGCAGGGCACCGTAAGATTGTCATCCGCCATGCGTGCTGTCCAAACCTTGCCTTCCACCGCCACGGCGCCAGTCCCTGCAACATTGTCGATCGGCTCTTTGACGATGCATTCCTTACCCTTCAGCATATCTGCGTTGGTGGGAACCACCTTGGCATTGATATAGCGTCTGGCCAGGGGTCTGGTCAGGATCAGAGCCGCCACGGATATCAGCAGAAACCACAGCACCTGCAGCCAAAGCGGCGCCCCTAAAAGCGCCGAAATCAGCGCAGCCAGTGCGCCCAAAGCAAACCAGATGGACACCAGGCCCGGAACCATTGCTTCTACGCCCAACAAAACAATCATCGCAATCAACCATACCGACGACATGTTCAGGATCGAATCTGCAAAATAGGTCATATCATGCTCCTTTCCCGTTTCCTGTATCTGTGTATCTGTTTTTCATTATATATTGTTCCCAACTTTTCCGCAAGAGCTTTTGCCAAAAATAAAATTTGCGATTTCGCACTTTAAAGCTTTACTTTTTTGAATCGCTGATGTAACATAGGGGCTGTGACCAGTCTATCGCTTTAGGAGGACAGCATGAAAAAACTTCCCAAAAAGCCCCGTAACGAGGCCATGTATCAGGCGATTCTATCCCTTCGCACCGTAGAGGAATGCATGAAATTCTTTGACGATCTGTGCAGTGTGACGGAGCTGATGGCCATGGAACAGCGCTTCCAGGTCGCTACCTGTCTGGACAATGGGATGATATACAACGACATCCTGGCCGCAACCGGCGCCTCCAGCGCCACCATCAGCCGGGTCAATCGTTCTTTGCAGTATGGCAGCGGCGGTTATCAAATCGTTTTCGACCGCATCCAGGAGGAGGCCCCATGAGCAGCTACGGTCCTCTGGCCGCTTGGTACGACCAGTTGACCGGCGACGTTCCTTACAGGCAATTTGCAGATTACTATGAGGCGGAGTTCGCGCGCTGCGGCGGTGAATTCCGTCTTCTGCTGGATCTGTGCTGCGGCACCGGAACCCTGACGCTGGAAATGTCTCTCCGCGGCTATGAGCTGATCGGCGTGGACGCCTCCGTGGATATGCTTATGCAGGCCCGGGAGAAATGTGCCGCGCTGGACACGCCTCCCCTGTTTCTCTGTCAGGAGGCAGCAGCGCTGGATCTGTACGGCACGGTCGACGCCGCATACTGTTCCCTGGACGGGATGAACTATATCCCCCCTGAGGAGCTTCCTTTGGTCTTCCGCAAGCTCCGACTCTTTGTGCGCCCCGGCGGCCTTTTTATATTTGACGTGCGCCTGCCGGAATGGTTCCGCTCCCTGGACGGAGATGTGTTTGTGGACGAATCTGAGGATCTGCTTTGCCTGTGGCGGGCAGACTATGACCAGGATCTTGGCGCCCTGCGCTACGGCATGGATCTCTTTCAGCGGCAGGGACAAGTCTGGCGGCGCAGTGGAGAGGAGCACATCGAATATGCCCACGAGCCGCAGGCGCTCGCGGCGATGCTGGAAAACGCCGGCTTTGCCCAGATACGGCTCTCCACCGATTGTCCCCATGGGCAGGCAGGCCGGATGTTTATTACCGCAGTCAGACAGGAGGATTCCCATGGATAAAATCATACACGCCACCGCTGGTGACGGCAGTATCAAAATGGCAGTCATCACAGCTCGGGACACCGTGCAGAGAGCCAGGGAGATTCACAACTGCTCCCCCACCGCCACCGCCGCACTTGGCCGCTGCCTGTGCGCCGCCTCCCTTCTGGGTGAAAGCATGAAGGAAGACCGGGCAACGCTGACCGTCCGCATCCGGGGCGACGGCCCCTTGGGCAGCCTGGTGGCAGTATCCGATTCTGCCGGCTGCGTGCGCGGCTATGTAGAGAACCCCGGCGTTCATCTGCCCCTGCGTACGGATGGAAAGCTGGATGTGGGCGGCGCCGTGGGTCGCAACGGGATGCTCACCGTCAGCCGTGATCTGGGTCTGCGGGAGCCGTATATCGGCTCCACCGCGCTGGTCAGCGGAGAAATTGCAGAGGATCTGACCGCTTATCTTCTGGAGAGCGAGCAGGTGCCCTCCGCCTGCGCCCTGGGGGTTCTGGTGGATACCGATCGTTCCGTCAAGGCCGCAGGTGGCTTTATCGTCCAACTCATGCCCGGCGCTCCGGAAGAGATGATCGACGCGCTGGAAGAGAACATCTTTCTCATGGATCAGCTCACCACCATCCTCGACGAGGACGGGCCAGAGACCGTATTCCAACAAGTACTGCGCGGCTTTTCCTATCACCTGGTCGGCGAAAGCCCAATGTCCTACCGCTGCTACTGCGACCGGAGCCGGGTAGCGGACGCGCTCCGCTGCATTGACGCTGCAGAGTTGCGGGAGATGATTGCCGAGCAGCAGGCCATTCAGGTCCACTGTCAGTTCTGTGACGCCGCCTATTCCTTCTCCCCGGCAGAGCTTGGCGCTCTTCTGGAGGAGAAAAATCAGAGCGAAAAAAATGAAAATAGTTATTGACATTTTGAGATTTTTTTAGTATTATTACAAAGCTGTCATTGCGGGAGCATAGCTCAGCTGGTTAGAGCACCTGCCTTACAAGCAGGGGGTCACTGGTTCGAGTCCAGTTGTTC